>CAZOQY010000018.1:0-10577 GCA_964581835.1 uncultured Streptomycetaceae bacterium
GGCGACCGCTATCCCCACCAGCTCTCCGGCGGCCAGCAGCAGCGCGTGGCGCTGGCGCGGGCGCTGGCGCCGAAGCCGAAGCTGCTGTTGCTCGACGAGCCGCTGTCGGCGCTCGACGCCAAGGTGCGCGTGTCGCTGCGCGAGGAGATCCGCTCGATCCAGCAGAAGCTCGGCATCACCACCATCTTCGTCACCCACGACCAGGAAGAGGCGCTGTCGATCTGCGACCGCGTGGCGGTACTCGACCAGGGCGTGATCCAGCAGGTCGGCACGCCGGTGGAGCTCTACGACGCGCCGGCCAACCGCTTCATCGCCACTTTCGTCGGCACCATCAACCTCCTGCGCGGCACGCTCGCGGAGTCGGGCGGGCGCCGGGTGTTCAGGAACGAAGTGTTCGGGGAAGTGCCCGTCGCGGCCGGGGCCTCGGGTGCGACCGAAATCGCGGTGCGCCCGCACGCCCTTCAGCTGGCGGCGCCGGGCAGCAGCACCGACAGCTCCCGCATCTGGATCGACGGCAAGGTGGCCGAGCGGGAATTCCTGGGCGAATTCGTCCGCTACAGCGTGAAGGCGGGCCCGACCGACCTGGTCGTCGACCAGCCGCACTACATGGGAGAAGCCGGCTATGCGCCGGGCGCGGCGGTGCGGGTGGGGCTGAATCCGGCTCAAGCCAGATTACTGGCGGCTTGAGCCTAAGGCGAAAGTCGAAAGGAGAAAGTCGGAAGGGTTCTAAAAGCCTTTGGCGCTTCGCGCCGTTGCTTTCGCCTTCCGCCTTTCGACTTATTTTTTCTTTCCGGCGACAAGCATGACCACCCCGCCGATGGCGAGTACGCCGAGACCCCACAGGGCGTGGGTGCCGTGGTACGCGAGGCTCGAGTACAGCAGGTAGCCGCACATCAGGACGAAGATGGCCGGCACCACCGGGTAGCCGGGCACGCGGAACGGCCGCGGCGCATCCGGCTCTTTCCGGCGCAGCACGAAGAGCGCGATGCCGGTCAGCAGGAAGAAGCCCCAGAACACCGGCAGCGAGTACTCCACCAGCCCCTTGAACCCCGACTTCTGGATCGCGCCGAAAACGACCAGCGCCAGCGCGATTGCGCCCTGCACCAGCATCGCGACGCGCGGCGAGCCGCTCGCCTCGTGCCAGCGGCCGAGCGCGCCCAGCAGCGGCCAGTCGCGCCCGAGCGCGTAGTTGGAGCGCGCGCCGACGATGATCGAGCCGTTGACGGAGGTCAGGGCGGCGATCGCAATCATGATCGCGATCGCTTTTTCCCCGGTCGTTCCCCAGACCGCCTTCAGCAGGTCCGCCGCGACCGCGTCGGAACGCACCATGGCGTCGTATCCCAGCCCCTTCAGGTAGGCGAAATTGACCAGCAGGTAGAGCAGCGTGACGATGCCGATCGCGGCGAGCAGCGCGCGCACCATGTTGCGGTCTCGGTTGCGCACTTCCGCGGAAATGTAGGCGGCGTCGTTCCAGCCGCCATAAGTGAACAGCACGAACAGCATCGCCGTGCCGATGCCGGCGCCCAGATGCCAGGGGCCGGAGCCGGCAGCGGCGGCCGGGGCGGCAACCGGCGCCGGCGCGAGCACGAGGCCCGCGACCACGATCAGCACCAGCCCGCCCACTTCCAGCACGGTGAATACGTTCTGCGTGGCCTTGCCCTCGCGGATGCCGATGTAGTTGACGAGCGTCAGCGCACCCACTACCAGGGCCGCCCAGATCGCCGAGGAATACGCGCCCAGGTTCACCACCCGCGACATGTAGTCGCCGAACAGGTAGGCGAAAACGGCGATGGAGCCCGCGACGATCACCGTCATGCGCGCCCAGCCGTAGAGGAAGGCGAGCTGGCGGCCGTAGGCCTTCTGGATGAAGTGGTACTCGCCGCCCGCCGACGGGTACGCGGTCGACAGTTCGGCGTAGCACAGCGCGCCGATGATGGCGAAGATGCCGCCGGCCACCCACGACGCGACCAGCATGCCTTCGCTGCCCGCCGCACCCGCGACGATCGAGGGCGTGCCGAATATGCCGGCGCCGACGATCAGGCCGACGATCATCGCGACGGCGTCGAAGAGCGACAGCGTCTGCCGCGGCTGCCCTCCGCCCTGCGCTGCGGGCTGCGCGCTCATTGCAGGGCGCCCGTCACCACCGGACGAGACTCGGGACGAGATTCGGGACGAAATTCGCTCACGTTCACCTTGCCCTGCTGGACCTGCTTCGCCCGCCACGGCACGGTGCGCTGGCTCGCGCCTTCGCCGATGGTGACGGTACCCTCGATGACGCCGTCACGCGCCCGGCCCGTGAAGCGGTGGGCCACCGAATTGCTGCCCGCGGGCAGCGTGAGGTTGAAAGCCAGGTTCTCGCCCGAGAGGCGGAACTGCGGCAGGCGCAGGTCGCGGTCGCCGACGCGGGCGGTGCCGTGCACCAGCTGGTAGTTCTGTTCGAAGTTGAAGTGGTACGGCACCGGCTTGGCGCCGCCGGTCTCGATCTCGGACTCCCAGCGGCCTGCCATCCTGGCCGGCACGATGTAGAGGTAGATGTAGCTCTTGCCGGGATCGCCGACGACCTTCTCCGGCACCAGCAGCGTCTTCTGCTCATCCGGGTCCCATTCGCCCATGGAGTAATCGTGCGCCACCACGCGCGTGCCCGCCTTCAGGGCGAGCAGCCGCGGCCGCAACTTGGCGTTCATTTCCGGCAGCAGGTAGCTCGTGACCACGGTCGCGGGACTCAAATCGGTCTCGAACAGGTTCTGCTCGATGAATTTCGCGCGGTCCGCGACGCCCTCCTTTTTCGCGGTGGCGTTGGCGATCTTCAGCAGGTAGGTGTCGAGGTCGACGCCAAAGCCGCGCGCGCCAAGCTTCTTCGCCGCGGTGATGACGATGCGCCCGTCGCCCGAGCCCAGGTCGATGATGTAGTCGGCCGCGGTGACTTTCGCGATACGCAGCATCTCGTCCACCACCGCCTGCGGCGTCGGCACGTAGACCACGTCGCCCCGCCCGTCCTGCGCTCGCGCCGCCGGCATCGCCAGCGCCGCGGCCAGGGGAACTATCTTCAACCAACGCGATGTCTGGTTCATACCGATTTCCTTTCAGCCTGTGACTGTCACTTGCTACCGAGGTTGATGCTGCCGCGCCGCACCCGCGTCGCCTTCCAGTCCTGTTCGCCCCCGGCGGTCTTCACCCTGCCGGTGATGGTATCGCCGCTGACGCGCCCGGCGTACTCCTGCCGCACCGCCCGGCCGCCCGCGTCCGTCGCGAGGATAAATCGAATCTCGTCGCCGCGCATCCTACCCCCTTCCATCCGCCCCGTGCGGCCGCCGGCGAGCGGCCGGCCTTCCAGCATCTGGAACGTCTGCGACAGGGCCAGTTCGTATTCGGCCGCCGCGCCTTCCGACGGCAGGCGCCAGTACCACGCGCCCGCGGCGTTGGCCGGCACGACCCAGAGATAGACCTCGCTGCGCGGGGGACCGTAAGGCTTTCCCGGCACCGGCACCGTCACCTGCCCGTCCGGCCGCCAGTCCTCCATGTCGAAATCGTGGGAAACGATGCGGGTGCCGGGCCTGAGGTCATCGAAGAACTTCGGCCGCAACTGCATCAGCAGGCGCGGATAGAGGTAAAGGGTCATCGCCGTGGCGCGCCCGAACTCGGTGATGAACAGGTTCTCCGCGCGGAACGTCACCCGGTCGGCCACGCCCTGCCGCCGCGCTTCCTCGCGCGCCTTGTCCACCAGCGCCGGGTCGATCTCGACGCCGAAGCCGCGGGCGCCGAGCTTTTTCGCCGCGGCGATCACGATGCGGCCGTCGCCGGAACCGAGATCGACGACGAAATCCTGCGGGCCGATGCCCGCAAGCTTCAGCATCGCGTCAACCACGACCTCGGGCGTCGGGACGTAGGGCACGTCGGCAAAAGCATGCTGCTCCGCCGCCGGGGATAGTGCCGGAGAAAGCGCCGGCAGCGCGGCGAGCAGCAGCACGGCGGCGCGGCGCCAGCCCGCCCCGGCCCGCGCCCTCACTTGCCGGCTCATTTGCCAGTCCTCACGGCGCGCCAGCGCGTCCGGGTCGCGGTCGAGCCCGCGCCGCGCACGAGCTCGCCTTCCATGACGTCGCCGCTCACCCGTCCCTCGAAGTAGAGGGTCGCCTCGTTCTCGCGGTCGGTGCTGTCCACCACCACGAAGGAAATGCGGTCGCCCCGGATCGCCGGCTCCCACACCTGCGTCGGCACGCCGTTCATCCGCGCGTGCGCGTCGAGTTCCTGGAAGCGCTGCGTGAGGTTCAACTCGACCTGGCGCTCGATCGGCGGCAGCGGCAGCTGCATCTGCCAGCGGCCCGCCACCTTCGCCGGCACGATCCACAGGAACACGTTCTTGCGGATGTAGGTCTTCCGGTCGGGCTTCCATTCGGCCAGGTCGAAATCGTGCGACACGATGCGCGTGCCGGGCTTGAGGTCGAGCAGCAGCGGCCGCAGCCGGCGCGTGACGCCCGGCAGCAAATACATGGTGATCACGGTGGCCTGGGCAAGGTCGGTCTTGAACAGGTCCTGCTGCAGGAACTTCACGCGGTTTTCCACCCCCGCCTGCCGCGCGCTCTCCTCGCTCTGGATCACCAGGTGAAAGTCGAGATCGACGCCGAGGCCGCGCGCGCCGAATTTCCGGGCGGCGGTGATGACGATGCGGCCATCGCCCGAGCCCAGGTCCAGCACGAAATCCTGCGGCTTCACGTCGGCCATCCGCAGCATCTCGTCCACCGTCACCTGCGGCGTCGGCACGTACGGCACTTCCCCCTTGGGCTCGTCCACGCCCTGCGCGAACGCCGGCGTTCCCAGAAGCGCCAAGACCAGCAGGAGAACTCTCACCGCGGAGGACGCGGGGGACGCGGGGGATTTTTTTCGATACCCCCTCGAGGGGTACGCGGGAGAAAGGCAGCCGGAATATCTCCAAATCATCTTGAGTTCAGGCATTTCAGTACCTTGCACTTTCCAACTTTTCCAGCTCGTTTTCCGTTATTACCGCCATTATCACCTGCCCCCCTGCGTCCTCCGCGTCCTCTGCGGTGAGCGGTTGGCGCTTAACCTTCACCAGCACCGCGCAGCACGCGCGTCGCGCGCCAGCGGCTCTCGGCGAGGTTGCGCCCCGAGCCGGAGCGCACCACGCCCTCGATCTCGAGGTTGCCGTTGACGCGCCCTTCGTAGCGGTGGCTGACGCCGTCTTCCACCAGCACGAAGGAAATGCGGTCGCCCGCCAGCCGCGCTTCGAACGCGGGCAGGTAGCCGCCCTGCAGGTTCACGCCGCCGGCGATGTCCTGGTATTGCTGCTTGAGTTCCAGCTGGTAGTCGCGCGCGCCGTCGGGCAGCGCGGCCTGCAGCCGCCAGCGCCCCGCGACCCGGGCCGGCACGATGTACAGCAGGTAGGTCTTGGAGATGATCACCCGGCGGTCGGGCTTCCAGTCGTCGAAGCCGTAGTCGTGCGCCACGATGCGGGTGCCGGGCTTCATCTCGAGCAGGCGCGGCTTCAGCTTCTCCACCAGGTTGGGCAGAAGGTAGAGCGTGACGACGGTGGCATCGCGATAGTCGGCGACGAGCACGTCGCCCTGGCGGAACGCGACGCGGTCCGCGACGCCGGCCTTGCGCGCGTTTTCCTGGCTTTCCGCGACGAGTTTCGCATCGAGCTCGATGCCGAGCCCGCGCGCGCCGTAGTCGCGCGCCGCGCTGATCACCATGCGGCCGTCGCCCGATCCGAGATCCACGACCAGGTCCGACGGCGTGACGTCCGCGAGCCGCAGCATTTCGTCCACCGCGACCGTCGTGGAGGGAAGGTAAGGCGTCGGAATGTCGGGCAGGCCGCGCGGGATCTCGGCGCCCGCGGCAGGCGCCGCCGTCACCGAAAGGCAGAAGGCAAAAGGTAAAAGGAGAATGAAAAAGCGCGCGCTCCGCGTGCCCACTTTTCCCTTTTCCCTTTCCCCTTTCCCCTTGCTCAATGCATTTCCTTCAGCGTCTGCTCGAGCGTGAGCGAGGCGTGGCGCGGCTCCCAGATCTCGACGCGCGTTGCCGACCAGGGCAGTTGCTGCGTCTTGCCGCCGCGCTCGATTTTCACCGTGCCGTCGATCGCGTTGTTGACGATGCGGCCCGAGAATTCGTGCTTCACCCCGTCGAGCACGGTCGTGAAGGCGACGTCGTTGCCGGAGAGGCGGGTCGCGACCTTCGCGCTGCGCCCGCCCGCGCCGAGCGTGCCGTCGATGACCTGGAAGTTCTGGTTGAGCGACAGGCTGTAGTCGGCGGGCTTGCCGTCCACGGTCAGCGTCCAGCGCCAGCGCCCGGAGGCGCGCCCCGGCACCACCCAGTAGAGAATCTTGCTGCGCTGGCCCACCCCCACCGTCTTGCCCGGCGCCGCGAGTTCCTCCTGGAAGTCCGGCGGCCAGTCGCCCATGCCGTAGTCGTGCGAGACGATACGCGTGCCGGGCTTCAGCGTGGACAGCAGGCGCCCGCGAATCATCAGGTTGACCTCGGGCAGCAGGTAGATGCTCATGACCGTGGCGGGGCTGACGTCGGTGGCGTGCAGGTCGCGCTGGTAGAACACGGCGCGGTTCGACACGCCCGCCCTGGCCGCGTTGCGGTTGGCGAGCGCGACCAGCTTGCGGTCGAGGTCCACGCCGAAGCCGCGCGCGCCGTGCTTCTTTGCCGCGGTGATCACCATGCGCCCGTCGCCGGAACCGAGGTCGATCACGTAATCGCCGGGGCCGACTTTCCCGATCTCCAGCATCCGCTCGACGACGTTGATCGGCGTCTGCACGTACGGCGTGTCGCCCCAGTCCTGCGCCGCCGCGCGCGCGGCCAGCAAAATGCCGATCAGCAGGACGCCGACGAACCGCGCCGAGGCGCCGGCAATGGAACGGAGGCGCATCAGTGGATCACGCGGGCGGAGGGCGCGGCGGCGGTCCGCGCCGCGCGGCGGGCAGTCCAGTCCTGCTTCGACTGCAAGCGCGCGCCCGAGAGCGACGCGGAGCCGTTGATGGCGTCGCCGCTCACCTTGCCCGCGAACTCGTGCTGGACGGGCGCGCCGTTCAGCTCGATGGTGAAGTTGAAACTGATGTCCGGACCGCGCAGGCGCAGGTTGCGCAGGGTGGCGGTGCGCCCGCCGACGAAGACCGACCCGGTGAGCGACTGGTACTTCTGCTCCATCCTGATCTCGTAGGACTGCGGCTTGCCCGCCACGGTGGACTGCCATTGCCAGGCGCCCGCCGCCTTCGCCGGCACGACCCAGAAATAGACTTCGCTCTTGCCGCCGGCGCCGCCGTACTTTTCCTTCACGTCCATGGTGAATTGCGCGTCCGGCTTCCAGTCGCCCATGTCGAAATCGTGCGACACGAGGCGCGTGCCCGGCGCGAGTTCGAGCAGCTTCGGCCGCAGCTCGACGTTGACCCGCGGCAGCAGGTACATCGTGATCACGGTGGCCTGCGCGAGATCGGTCTCGAACAGGTTGCGCTGGTAGAAAGCGACCTTGTCGGTGACGCCCGCGGCGCGCGCATTCTCGTTGCTCTCGCGGATGCGCTCCGGGTTGAGGTCCACGCCGAAGCCGCGCGTGCCGTATTTCTTCGCCGCGGTGACGACGATGCGGCCGTCGCCCGAGCCGAGATCGATCAGGTAATCGCCGGGGCCGACTTTCGCGGTCTCCAGCATGCGGTCGACGACTTCCTGCGGCGTCGGCACGTACGGCACGCGGTCCGCGGCGATCGTCAGCGTGGTGGCGAGGATGGCCAGCAGCGCGGCCGCGCCGGCCACCCGTTTACCCGCGTTGGAAAAGGCGCCGGGAAAGATCCCCTGACACGATATGGACTGCGATATGGGCCGCACCGTCGGCTTCCTTGGAGAAATCCCCTCACCCGCTGTCGCGTAGTGGGTTATATTCCGAGTCCGGAAAGGGGCGGATTATACCCGACTATCCGCTACATCATGCTGTTATACATCGTTCTTTTCGTATCGGGCGGCGCGGTGCTCGCGCTCGAACTGCTGGCTTCCCGCATCCTCACGCCGTACTTCGGCGTCAGTCTCTATATCTGGACCGGCATCCTCTCGATCACGCTGGTGGCGCTTGCGCTCGGCTACTGGGCCGGCGGCCGGATGACGACCGGCAAACGCGCCGGCGCATCGGCGGCGCGGCTCGTGCAGGCCTACGCGTTGATGCCTGCCATCGCCGCCTTCGCCATCGTCGCCGCCTGTCTCGCCTATCCCCACCTGTTCCCGCGGCTCGCCGCGGCGGATCTCGTGCTGGGTGCATTTGCCGCGTGCCTCGCCCTGCTGTTCGTGCCGCTGGTGGCGGCATCGGCCATGAACCCGCTGCTGATCGCGATCCTCGTCGCGCGCGCGGACGGCCGCGCGGGAGACGCCGGCGCCGGCCGGGTGTTCTTCGTGAGCACCCTCGGCTCGGTGGTGGGCGTGCTCGTCACCGCGTTCGGGCTGATTCCGCACGCCAGTAATTTTTCGGCGACGCTCGGGGTCGCGCTGGTGATGGCGCTGCTCTCCGCCGCGGTGCTCGCGCGGCCGCCGGTGTCGCTGCCCTCGCGCGGCGGTCTCTGGGCAATCGCCGCCGGCGCAATCCTCGCGTCGGCGCTCGCGCTGGGCTTCTCCAGCGCCTACATCGAACGGCTGTGGCCGGCCAGCTTCGGCGGCCGGACCTGGCAGGCGGAGGCGCGGCTCTCCTCCCTGTTCGGGACGGTGAAGATCCTGCGCAGCACGCCGGACGCCGACGGCAAATTCGCGCGCCTCTACTTCCAGGACGGGCTGGTGCAGAACACGGTCGCCTCCGACGGGCGCTCCCTGTCCTTCTACACCTACGCCCTGGAAGCCCTCAGCTATTCCTACCAGCCGCGCCCGCGCACGGCGCTGGTGCTGGGACTCGGCGCCGGCATCGTGCCGATGCACTTCGCCGCGCGCGGCGTGGCGGTCGAAGCGGTCGAAATCGACCCCGCCTCGCTCGAGGCGGCCACCCGCTACTTCGGCTTCGATGCCTCGCGCGTGCGCGTTCACCTCGCCGATGCGCGCACGCAACTCAAGCGCTGCGGCAAAGGCTACGACGTGGTGATCGTGGATCTCTTCCACGGCGACGGCACGCCGGACTACCTCAACACGCGGAATTTCTTCGCCGACCTGAAGCGCTGCCTCGCGCCCGGCGGCGTTGCCGTGTTCAACACCTTCGCCGACCTCAACCGCCCCGACGCCTACGCGCACCTGCTCGCGACGCTGCGCACGGAACTGCCCTACCTCGCCCTCTACCGGCCGGATTTCCCGGGCTCGACGCACGTCAACAGCTTCATCGTCGCCGCCGCCGCCCCGCTGCCGCGCCCGAAGGAAACCGCGCTCGACTACGTGCCGCCGCAGCATGCCGGCAGGCTCGCCGAGATGCTGATGCATCCGCGAGCGCTCGACCGCGGGCTGTTGAAGGACGGGGAAGTCGTGACCGACGCGCGCAACCGCGCGCTGCACGATAGCGCCATGACCCAGCTCATCTACCGCCGCTCGATCGTGCAGGCGGTGCCGCCGGCGTTTCTGGTCAACTAGCGTCGCAGATAGGGCGTCTCAGATAAGGCGTCGCAGATACTACGTCTCAGATAAAACGTCGCAGATAGGGCGTTGCAGATACTACGTCTCAGATACTGCGTCGCAGATAAGGCGGGTTAAGCAAAAACGCTCTACCTGAGACGCCTCACTTGAGACGCTTTACCTGAGACGCTTCACCTGAGACGCTTCACCTGCGACGGATTTCAGGACTTGACGCGCGTGGCGCTCCATTTCGCCGTGCCCTTCCCGCCGGCCAGCTGGACGGTGCCTTCCATGGTTTCGCCCGCGACGCGCCCCTTGAACAGATGGTGGTCGCCGCCGGCCGCGAACGCGAAAAAGATCTCCTCGGCCGAGAGCCGGGACTTGACGAGCTTGCCGCCCTTCGTCCCGCCTCCGGTCACCGCGCCGTCGAGATTGTTGAAAGTCTGGCGCAGCGCGAGTTCGTACTTCTCGTTGCCGGGTGCGGCCACCTCGAGCTGCCACCGCCCCGCCACCCTGGCCGGGACGAGCCAGAGGTAGACCGTCGCGCGCGGCACGCCGTTGATCTTCTCTTTTTCCGGCACGTCCCAGGTGAACTGGTCGTCGGGCTGCCAGTCGCCGAAGTGATAGTCGTGCGAGACCACGCGCGTGCCCGGCTTCAGTTCGTTCAGGATCTTGGGTCGCAGGTCGAGCATCATGTTCGGCAGCAGGTAGAGCGTCAGCACCGTCGCCCTGCTGATGTCGGTCTTGAAGACATCCATCACGTGGAACGACGCCCGCTCGGCCACGCCGCGCTTCTTCGCCTCGGCGTTGGAGCGCTTCACCAGCTCGGGGTCGATGTCCACGCCGAAACCCCGCGCCTTCAGCTTCGTCGCCGCCGTCAGCACGATGACGCCGTCGCCGGAGCCGAGGTCCACCACGAAGTCGTTCGCGCCGACGCGGCCGATGCGCAGCATCTCGTCCACCACCACCTGCGGCGTGGGCACGTACGGCCCGCCGGTGCGCTTGCTGTCGATGTCCTCCGCCGCGACTGCGAGCCGCGCAAACGGCAGCGC
>CAZOQY010000018.1:10677-13622 GCA_964581835.1 uncultured Streptomycetaceae bacterium
ACCAGCGTCCCGCCCAGCTTGCACGCCTCCACCACTTCAACCGGCGACAGCGCGCCGCTGAAGCTGTGTCGAACCACGTCCCTCACGACGCTCAACTCGTGCGCCGTCAGGCGCTGCTTCATCTCGCCGCGGTCGATGTCGGCCAGCAGACGCGAGAGCGAAGCGCCCTGGTCGCGCAGGCGCACGGTTTCCTGCGCGATCGCGCCGTACTGCTCGCAGGTCATTTCCGCGTGCGCCGCGGCGCACGACAACAGCACAAAAACGATCGGGAAGACGCGCATGACGGGCACGAGGCTATTGTACCAGCCACTCCGCCCGGTAGTAGAATCAAAGGTCATGCTCGCGCGTTCCTCCACAGCCATCGTCGTCGCGCTGCTCACCGCGGCCCCGGCGAGCGCGGACCTCTACGGCTTCGTCGACGAGCGTGGCGTGGCCCATTTCTCCAACACCCCGCTCGATCACCGTTACTATTTGTTCAGGCGGGACCGCAAGGACGGAATCGCACCGGGCTCGAACCTGGTGATCATGAACATGCCGGCCGCCACGACGCGGCGCACCGTTCGCGTCAACCCGGCGCAACGCAGGCAGTTCGCCCCGATCGTCGCCGCGGTCGCGCGGCAGCACCAGCTCTCCCCGGCGCTGCTGCACGCGGTGATCACGGTGGAGTCGGGTTACAACCCGAAGGCGCTCTCGCCCAAGGGCGCCTCGGGGCTGATGCAGTTGATGCCCGCGACCGCGCAGCGCTACGCGGTGAGAGACATCTGGGACCCGCGCCAGAACGTCGACGGCGGCGCCCGCTACCTGCGCGACCTGCTCTCGATGTTCAACAACGACCTGGGCCTGGCACTCGCCGCCTACAACGCGGGCGAAGCCGCCGTCATCCAGCACGGCAACCGCATCCCGCCCTACCCCGAAACCCGCAGCTACGTGCCGAAGGTGCTGCAGCACTATCACCTCTACGCTGACGCGTATCGGTGACGAGTGACGAGTGACGAGTGACGAGTGACGAGTGACGAGTGACGAGAGTGAACCGCGCTGATTCCGGATTATTCCTTATCCGATTATTTTTCTCTGCACCTAGGTGCCCTGGCGGCTAATTTCGACTTTCGGCCGGCACGCTGACAAGGTGGCGCGCGGCGAGCACGCAGGCCAGCCCGAAGGCGGCGGGCAACGCGAGCATCCCGAACACCAGCGTGTAATTGCCCGCGACCAGGTAGATGCTGGTGAACAGGATCGGGCCGGCCATCTTGCCGACGTTGACGAACACGAGCGAGCCGGCGGTGGCGACGGAAATTTCCCGGCGCGGCGAGAGCCTCGCGACTTCCGCCATGAACGCGCCGTTCCAGCCGCTGGCGGTCGAGCCCAGCACGAAGAACAGCGCGCAGGCGGCCGCCAGCGGCCAGCCCGGCCCGAGCGCGACCGCGAGCAGGCAGGTCGCCATCATGACCCCGGCCAGCACCGCCAGCACGCCGTAGCAGTTGCGCGTGAAATCGGCGAGCCAGCCCCAGAACGGCCGGCCGAACACCCCGCCGACCTGCGACGCCATCAGCACGATACCGGCGGTGATGAGATCCATGCCGATCTGCTCCACGAACAGCACCACCGTGAAAGTCTGCAGGCACACCTGCACGACGACGAAACAGCCGCCGGAGAGCGACAGCAGCCGCATCACGCGATGACGCCACGCAAACGCGACGCCGGCGAACGGGTGCCCGACGATTTTCGAGGAAGGATCGCGGTCGTCGTCCCATGCGAGACGGTAAGGCTGCATCAGCAGCGCCAGCACGATCAGCACGATTGCCGAGCCGGCAAGCGCCCACTGCCAGCCGAAGGCAACCGCGATCGCCGGCGCGATCGAGGCCGCCAGGATGCCGCCGAGCGGCACGCCGGTCTGCTTCAGCGAAAACACGATGTTGCGCCGCTCGGGCGGAGTGAAGCGGGCAAGCAGTTGCGACGCCGCTGGAGAAAGCAGGCCGTAGCCCAGGCCGAGCGCGATGGAGGAAGCGAACACGAAAGCGACGTGCGGCAGAATCGCCGTGAAGCAGCCCGCGGCAAGCAGCCCGAGCGCGACCTGGGTCGCGCGACAGGCGCCCCAGCGCACGGACAGGCGGCTGCCCAGCGTGAGGCAAACCAGCATGAAGACGGCGAGCAGGCTGATCTGGTAGCCGACCAGGGAAGCGCTGATACCGTGGGTCTCGGCCACCTTCGGCGCGACCGCGGGCAGCGTCATGGTTGCGAGCGTGCCGAAAGTCTGCGCGGCGAGCAGCGTGCCGAGCAGGAATGCGAGGCCGGGCGGGCGCCCCGCGCTCATGGCGCGCTCATGGAATCCGGGTGGCGCTCCAGCGCGCGATCACCGTCTCGCCGTCACGAAGCTCGCCGCTCATCTCGCCGCGGTCCACCGTTGCCGTATAGCGCTCGCGGCGCCCGTTCTCGCCCGGCGCGGTAAAGGCGAGCTTCGCGCCGCTGATGCGGCCGTCCTGGATCCCGGCCGAGCGGCCGCCACGCGCGAGCCTGCCCTCGAAACCCTGGACACTCTGCTTGAGGTCGAGCTGGAACGCCGCGCCCTTCCCGTCCGACCACTTGCCGCGCCAGGCGCCCGCCACCCGCGCCGGCACCACCCACAGGTGGACGTCGGACGTCCAGCTGCCGGTGATGTCGTATTTTTCGGGGGTCTCGACGGTGACGGTGCGGTCCGGCTTCCACTGGTCGAAAATGAAATCGTGCGACACCACGCGCGAGCCGGGCCGCATCTCGGCCAGCACCTTGTTTCTCAGCTGCGTCATCATGCCCGGGAGCAGGTAGAGCGTCAGAACGGTCGCGCGGGAGAGATCGGCCTCGCGCACGTCCTGCCGCACGAAGCGCGCCCGCTTCTCGATGCCCTGCTTGCGCGCCGTCTCGTTGGCGAGGTCCACCAGGTCCTGGTCGATGTCCACGCCCATGCCGCT
>CAZOQY010000018.1:13722-21129 GCA_964581835.1 uncultured Streptomycetaceae bacterium
CTCAAGCCCCACTTCCGACCGCCAATCCTTGCCCTTGAACAGGAGCGGCTTCAGGCTGAAGAGCAACAACACCGCGCACAGGCCCAGCATGGTGACGGCGATCGGGCGCTCGAAGAAGATGGCGTAGTCGCCGGCGCTCATCGCGAGCGACTGGCGCAGCGAAAGTTCGAGCATCGGCGCCAGCACCAGCCCGAGCGCCACCGGCGCGAGGTCGTAGCCGAACTTGCGCAGGGCGTAGCCGATCGCGCCCATCGACAGCAGGATCCACACGTCCACCACGTTGTTGGAGACGGACCAGGTGCCGAGGATGCAGAAGCACAGGATGCAGGGGTACAGGTAGGCGTAGGGAATGCGCAGGAGATTGACGAACAACCCCACCATCGGCAGGTTGAGGATCAGCAGCACCACGTTGCCGACGTACATGCTCGCCACGAAACCCCAGAACAGTTCCGGCTGGCTCTGGATCAGCATCGGCCCCGGCAGGATGCCGTGCACCATGATCGCGGCGATCATCACCGCGGTGACCGGGCTGGTCGGGATGCCGAGCGCCATCATCGGCACGAACGCGCCGGTGGCGGCGGCGTTGTTGGCCGACTCGGGCCCGGCCACGCCCTCGATCGCCCCGTTGCCGAAGCGCTCGGGCGTCTTCGAGATGCGCCGCTCGATCCCGTACGACACGAACGACGAAATGATGTGCGCCGAGCCGGGAATGATGCCGATGAGAAAGCCCAGCACGCTGCCGCGGGCGATGGGACCGGCGGAGAGCCGGAACTCCTCGCGCGAAGGCATGAGGTCGCGCAGCTTCGGGCGCTGCACGTCGGGCACCGTCGCCGCGCCGGCGGCGAGCAGGATCTCGGAGACGCCGAACAGCCCCACCGCCACCGGCACGATGCCCACCCCGTCGCCCAGTTCGATGACGCCGAAACTGAAGCGGGTATAGCCGCTCATGACGTCGATGCCGATCATGCCGAGCAGCAGCCCGAACGCCGCCATCGCCAGCGTCTTCAGCATCGAGCCGCCGGTCATGTAGGCGAGGACGAAGAGCCCCATCAGCAGCAGCGCGGTGTACTCCGGCGGGCCGAAGCGCAACGCGAACTCGGCGAGCGTGGGCGCAAGCAGCATGAGGCCCACCACGCCCAGCGTCCCGGCGACGAAGGAACCGATCGCCGCGATGGCGAGCGCCGGCCCGGCGCGGCCGTTCTGCGTCATCGCGTAGCCGTCCACGCAGGTCATCACCGACGCCGCCTCACCCGGGATGCGCATCAATATGGAGGTGGTGGAGCCGCCGTACATGGCGCCGTAATAGACGCCGGCCAGCAGCACGATGGCGATGATGGGATTCAGGCCGAAGGTGGCCGGCAGCAGCAGGCTGATGCCCGCGAGCGGCCCCAGCCCCGGCATCATCCCGACCAGCGTGCCGATCACGCAGCCGACGAACGCGTACACCAGGATCGACGGTTGCAGTGCGACCGAGAAGCCCAGCAGGAGGTTGTTGAGCGTCTCAACCACGCGGCCTCAGAATCCCCAGGGGCTTTTGGGCAGCGGCACGCGCAGGAGGTCGCCGACGATGTAGAACGAGGCGAGGCTGAAGCCGACCGCGACCAGCGCGACCGGCAGCGGCCGGCGGCGCTCGATCGCGCCGAGAAAGAAGATCAGCAGCGCGACGACGGTGAGACGGTAGCCGATGCGCTCCAGCGCGAAGGTGGCGACGGCGCACGCGACCAGGATCAGCAGCGCGCGCTTCCCTTCCGTCCACCGCATCGAGGCCAGCGGCGCGGACCTGGCGCCCCAGGCCGCGATCAGCAGGCCGGTCGCGCCGAGAAAGATCACCAGCAGCAGCGGCAGGTAGCCGGGGCCCGGCTCCTGCAGCGAGCCGATCGGGTAGGCGCGGTTCTCCCAGCCGACGTACAGCGCCAGCGCGAACAACATCAATCCGGAAAGCTGGTCGCTTGTAAATAATCCGCGCGGAGCCGGCTTCTCCTGCTCGGACGATTCGGACATGCGGTGCCTTTGGATGGCCTGCCGGTGCGGTGCGCGGATTATTTTTTGTCTTCGACTTTACCAACCACTTTAACCAGCGCAGCGAGGCGCTTCGCGTCGGCCATCCAGTACTGCTGGAAATCGGGCGCATCCTGGTACGCCACGATCGAGTCCACCTTGGCCATGGTCGCCTTGAATTCCGGGTCCTGCACCGCCCGGCGCGCCGCGTCGCGCAGCGTCTTCATGACGGGTTCCGGCGTGCCTTTTGGCGCGAACAGTCCCGCCCAGATGTAGTACTCGACGTCCTTGTAGCCCAGTTCCCTGAAAGTCGGAATGTCGGGATAGGACGCGTGCCGTTCGGCGCCCCAGCCCGCGATCGGGCGCATCTTGCCGGCCTTCACGTGTGCGCTGATCGCGGCCGGGCCGCCGGCGGTCATCTCGACGTGACCGCCCAGCACCGCGGTGATGGCCGGACCGCCGCCCGTGGTCGGCACGTGACGCATCTTCAGCTTCGCCGCATGCAGGAACATTTCCATCGGCATGTGCAGCGCGCCGTAGACGCCCGAGGACGAGAACGACATCTGGCCCGGCTTCGAGCGCGCGAGCGCCACCAGCTCTTTCGCCGACTTCACCGGCAGCGACGGGTGCACCACCAGGATCGTAGGGTCCGCCGAGATCAGCGCGATCGGCGCGAACTGGTCGAGCGAGTACGCCGGCTTGCGGTTGAACAGCTCGTCGGCCGCGGGAATCACGGAAATGCTCGAGAGCGCCATGAGGATGGTGTAGCCGTCGGGTTTGGCGTTCGCCACCGCGGAATTGCCGACCGCGCCGGCCGCGCCGGGACGGTTGGTAACGGCCACCGGCTGCTTGAGAATTTTCTCCATCGCCGCCGCCGTCGGGCGGCCGGTGATGTCGGCCACGCCCCCCGGCGGGAACGCCACGATCATGGATATGGCTCGATTCGGATACTCCTGCGCGATTGCCGGCAAGCCGGCAATCGCAATGAAAAGCACGATCGGAAATTTGGCAAGCCTCATGATCATCTCCTCGCTTACGCAGCTTTAAATGCTCCGTAGATTTTCTATTGGCCGATCAGTGAGCAACGCTCACTGATCGGCCTTGGCGCCCGAAATCTTCACCACCTTCGCCCACTTGGCGATGTCGGCATGCAGATACTTGTCGTATTCCGCGATCGTCATGATCATCGGTTCCGCGCCCTGCTGGTTCCACGCCGACTTCACGTCGGGCCGGCTGGCGACCCTGGTGATCTCGGCGTTCAACCGCTCGACGACGGCCCGCGGCGTGCCGGCCGGCGCCATCACGCCCAGCCAGATGGTCGCTTCGTAGCCCTTTACCCCCGCCTCCGAGACGGTCGGCAGCTCGGGCGTCACCGTCGAGCGCTTCTGGCCGGTGGTCGCGAGCGCCCTCACCTTGCCGGACTTCGCGATCGGCATCATCGTGGTGATGGCATCGAGCATCAGCTCGGTCTGCCCGCTCATGGTGCTGGTGCGCGCCTCGCCGCTGCCTTTATGCGGCACGTGCAGGATGTCGACGCCGGCAAGCGCCTTGAAGTACTCGCCCGCCATATGGTAGGGCGTGCCGTTGCCGGAAGACGCGTAGTTGAGGCCGCGCGGCTTGGCCTTGGCGAGCGCCACCAGCTCCTTCACCGACTTCACCGGCAGCGACGGGTGCACCACCAGCAGCAGGTCGGAGTAGTTGATCGGCGCCACGCCGGTGAAATCCTTCATCAGCGTGAACGGCTTCTTCGGGATCAGCGACTCGTTGACCGTGTGCGTGTTCGACATGATCAGCAGGGTGTAGCCGTCCGGCGCCGACTTCGCGACGGCGTCGGTGCCGATGATGGAGCCTGCGCCAGGCCGGTTCTCGATCACGAAGGGCTGGCCCAGCCCCGACTGCATCTGCTGGCCGAGAAAGCGGGCATAGATGTCGGCGGGCCCGCCGGCGCCGAACGGCACCACGGCGCGGATCGGCTTCGCGGGAAAGGTTTGCGCCTCAACGCCGGCGCAGGCAAACAGGGCCGCGCCGAGAACGAGCAGGCGCGGTGACGAAAACGGCTGGATCATGGAGCCCTCCTGGCGATTGAACGATGCCGCCCCGTTATAGGTGTTATCGGGGTGCGGCTGCGGGCAGTATCCAACCGACCGCAGGCTACGTCAAATCAGCCACAGAGAACACAGAGGTCACAGAGAAAACCGGAAAAACAGGCCTTCCGAGCTGTTGGGACTCTCTCTGTGTTCTCTGTGATCTCTGTGGCTAATGCCTTTACCCGCGCTTGCGGGGCAGCCAGTTGGCGTTGCGCTTGAAGAGGTAGTCCACCAGCGCGATCTGGTCGTGGATCGCCTCGCGCGTGTAGTCGGAGAGCGGCCCGTCCTCGAGCGCGACGTGCGCGTCGGCCTCGCCGTAGCCGGTGACCACGGTCATGCCGGCCTTGCGCGCGAGGTGGATCATCACGCCGTTCTCGGCGAGGCAGTGCATGTAGAGCTTCTTGTAGGTCAGGTTGGCGGCATGCAGCCTGGCGCGCGACACCAGCGCGTAGCCGTAGCCCTTGCCGCGCAGCCCGGGCAGCACCGACAGGCCCAGCTCGGCCGTGTCCGAGTCCACGTCGAGCGCGAGGTGCGCCATGCCCGACAGGGTCATGTCGTGCTCGAAAATGCCGAACACCTTGTCGCGCGCGAAGTCGATGCCGCGCACGTAGCGCCCGATCGCCTCGTCGGTCATGGCCGTGCCGAAGCGCAGCCGGCGGTCCTGCGGCGACAGGCGCTGCAGGTGGCGGATGATTTCGTCGCGCTGAAACGCGACCAGCTTCTGTACGACGACGTTCATGGCTATCAGGGTATCACTGTTATGTTGCATTGCAATATGAAGAGTTAGTGTGGTTAATATTCAAGTAAGTTCAACCGGTTATCCTATCTCCCTGACCGGTAAGCTATATTGGCGGCCTCACGAACGAAACTCCCCCTGGAGCCAATGACGAACAACGAGTTCATGGACCGCGCGCTGGCGCGCGTCGTCAGCGTGCGGCCGGGAGAGGTTCGCGCGCTGCTCTGGTCGTTCGCGTACTTCTTTTTTCTCCTCGCCGGCTATTACGTGCTGCGGCCGGTGCGCGACGAGATGGGCCTCGCGGGCGGCATCGGCCGGCTGCCGTGGTTGTTCACCGCGACCTTCGTCGTCATGCTCGCTGTGCTGCCCCTGTTCGGCGCGCTGGTGGCGCGCCTGCCGCGCCGGCGCTTCATTCCCCTCGTCTACCGCTTCTTCGGAGTGAACATCGTCCTGTTCTGGCTGCTGCTGACGTTCAAGGTCGCCCTGACCGAAACGGCGATGGTGTTCTTCGTCTGGATCAGCGTATTCAACCTGTTCGCGGTGTCGGTGTTCTGGTCGTTCATGGCGGACCTCTACCAGTCGGAACAGGGCAAGCGGCTCTACGGCTTCATCGCCGCCGGCGGCTCGCTCGGCGCGCTGTTGGGCCCGATCCTGGCCGCCACCCTCGCCGAGCCGCTGGGCCGCGCCAACCTGCTGCTGATCGCCGCCGTGCTGCTCGAGGCCGCCACGTTCTGCGCCATGCGCCTGGAAACGGCCGCGTCGGCCCTGAAGGACGGCAACGCCCCGGCCGCGGCCCGATCCGGATCGGCCAGGCCGGCCGACGCCGCGCTGGGCGGCGGCTGGCTCGCCGGCATCACGATGATGCTGCGCTCGCCCTACCTCGCCGGCATCGCGCTGTGGGTGGCGTTGCTGTCGCTCGCCGGCACCTTCCTCTACTTCCAGCAGGCCGGCATCGTCGCCGCGCTGACCGACGACCCCGACAAGCGCACCGCCATCTTCGCCCGCATCGATCTCGCGGTAAGCCTGCTCACCCTCGTCGTGCAATTCGTCGCCACCGGCAAGATCATCAAGCGCTTCGGCGCCGGGCCGGCGGCGGCTTTCCTGCCATTCGTCTTCTGCGCCGGCTTCCTCGCGCTGGCACTGACGCCCGTGCTGTGGGTGGTGATCGCCTTCCAGGCCGTGCAGCGGGCGGCGAACTTCGCGCTCTCGAACCCGGCACGCGAGGTGCTGTTTACCGTCGTCGCCCGCGACGAGAAGTACAAGGCCAAGTACGTGATCGACAACGTCGTCTTCCGCGGCGGCGACGCCGCGAGCGGCTGGCTCTACAACGCGCTGCGCGGCGCCGGCCTCGAGCCCGGCACGATCTCGCTCGTCACCGTCCCGGTCGCCGCCGGCTGGCTCGTGCTGGCGCTGGCGCTCGGGCGAGCGCACGAGCGACGCGCGGGAGAATCCGCGAAACCCATGTAACCGCCGATAAATTGCATAGAATCCCGATAATCCTTTCGAACAATCAGGAGCCGGCAATGCCCAATGACCAGAAAACCAATCCCCCACTCCATACCCGCCGCGAGTTACTCGCGATGGGCGCAGCGCTCGGCGCGGCCACCCTGCTGCCGGCGTGCGCCGGCTCGACCGCCACGAGCTCGGGCACGAGCACCAACTCGGCCAAACCGCTGCTCACGCGCAAGATCCCGAAGACCGGCGAAGTCATGCCGGTGATCGGCATGGGCACCCAGTTCGTGCTCGACATCGGCAACGACCCGGAGAAGCGCGCAAGCCGCATCGCGGTGCTCAAGACGCTGCTCGACGCCGGCGCCCGCTCGATCGACACCGCCCCGTCCTACGGCCCGGCGGAAGAAACGCTCGGCAGCCTGCTCGCCGAGATGAAAGCCCGCGACCGCGTGTTCATCTCGACCAAGTTCCGCGAGCCGGGCCGTGAAGGCGGCATCCGGGAGATGAAGGAGTCGTTGCGCCGGATGCAGACCAACAGGGTCGAACTGATGCTCCGCCACAACATCGGCTTCGTGCCCAGGGCCCAGGCCGACGTGCACCTCAACCTCGCGCGCGAATGGAAGGCGCAGGGCATCTGCCGCTACATCGGCGTCACCCACTCCCAGGACCAGGCCAAGGCCAACGCGCGCCTGATCGAGATCCTGCAGCAGGAAAAGCTCGACTTCATCCAGGTCAACTACTCGCTCGCCGAGCGCAGCGTCGAGGACAAGCTGCTCGCCGTCGCCGCCGACACCGGCACCGCGGTAATGTGCAACCTGCCTTTCGCCCGCGCGGCGCTGTTCAAGGCCGTGGCCGGCAGGCCGGTGCCCGAGTGGGCGAAGGAATTCGACGCGCCGACCTGGGGCCAGTTCTTCCTCAAGTACATGCTCGCCCGGCCGGAAGTGAACCTCGTCATCCCCGGCACCGACCGCGTGGAGCACATGCGGGACAACCTCGACGCCGGCCGCACGCGCCTGCCCAACGCGGCGCAGCGGAAGCGGATGGTGGACTTCATCGCTCCGTTGCTATAGCGCGGGGCGAGATTCAAGATTCAAGATTCAAGATTCAAGATTCAAGATTCAAGATTCAAGATTC
>CAZOQY010000019.1:0-21013 GCA_964581835.1 uncultured Streptomycetaceae bacterium
GGGGACATGGATTTCAAGGTGGCCGGCACGGAGCAGGGCATCACCGCGCTGCAGATGGACATCAAGATCGAGGGCATCACCAAGGAAATCATGCATGCCGCCCTGGTGCAGGCGCGCGAAGGGCGCTTGCACATTCTGGACAAGATGAAGGGCTCGCTGCAGTCGGCACGCTCGGAACTCTCGGCCTGGGCGCCGCGCATGATCACGATCAAGATCAAGCCGGAGAAAATCCGCGACGTGATCGGCAAGGGCGGCGCGGTGATCCGCGCGTTGACCGAGGAAACCGGCACGACCATCGACATCCAGGACGACGGCACCGTCACGATCGCCTGCGTGTCCCCGGAGGCCGGCGAACTGGCGAAGAAGCGCATCGAGGACATCACCGCCGACGTGGAAGTCGGCCGCATCTACGACGGCACGGTGCTGAAGCTGCTCGATTTCGGCGCGATCGTGAGCGTCCTGCCGGGCAAGGACGGGCTGCTGCACATCTCGCAGATCGCCAACGAGCGCGTCAACGCCGTGGCGGATCACCTCAAGGAGGGCCAGCAGGTCCGCGTGAAAGTGCTGGAAGCCGACGACAAGGGCAGGCTGCGCCTGTCCATGAAGGCGGTAGCTGCCGAGGCGAAGGCTGCCCAGACCGCGCAATAGTGGTTTGCGGATGTCAATGAAAAAGGGCGGGATTTCCCGCCCTTTTTCTATTGGAACGACCGGTACTACTTGGCGACTTGCCGCTCGCGCAGTTCGTCGAGCGTCTTGCAGTCGATGCAGAGCGTCGCGGTCGGGCGCGCCTCGAGGCGCTTCAGGCCGATCTCGACGCCGCACGAGTCGCAATAGCCGTACTCGCCGGCATCGATGCGGGCAATGGTTTCGTCAATTTTCTTGATGAGCTTGCGCTCGCGATCGCGGTTGCGCAGTTCGAGGGACATGTCCGATTCCTGGCTGGCCCGGTCGTTGGGGTCGGCGAAGATCGTGGCTTCGTCCTGCATCGTGTGCACGGTGCGGTCGATATCCTGCGACAGGTCGCGCTTCATTTCCTCCAGCATCTTGCGGAAATGCGCGAGCTGGCGCGGGTTCATGTAGTCCTCTTTCCCCTTGGGTTTATAGGCGGGAAAGGGCTTGTGCAGTTCGGAAGGCATGAGCGAAATGCTCGAAAAAAGACGCTTTATATATGAAATCGCAGGGGGCCGCAAGTTACTAATTTATGCGGGAAATTCAAGAATTTTCCATTGACTATCAGTGGCTTCCAAGAGTATATTTGAGCCGCTTCCGAGGCCGCTGCCCCGAGCGGTTTGCGCGCCTGTTTTGCGGCCCGTGACCGGACGCGGCAGACTAGTCATTGAGCGCCCGTAGCTCAACGGACAGAGCACCGGCCTTCTAAGCCGGGGGTTGTGGGTTCGATTCCCGCCGGGCGTGCCAGATGCGCATCATCCCGATGGTGGCTGTAGCTCAAAGGTAGAGTACTGGATTGTGATTCCAGGTGTTGTGGGTTCGAGTCCCATCAGCCACCCCACTTTCCTCCCGTTTTGCCGCGGTACGACAATCGTGCTCTAATCGTCCCGATTTCCAGCGGACGCGGAGAGCCCCGATGATGCAGTTCCTGTGGTGGCATTGGGTAGTACTGGGCATTGTGGTGGTGCTGCTCGAGCTGGCCGTGCCGGCGTTTTTCCTGGTGTGGTTCGGCCTGGGGGCGTTGATTGTCGGCATCGTGCTGCTCGCTGTTCCTGCCTTGTCGTTCGCCTGGCAGATCCTGATCTGGATCGTCTGCTCGCTCGCCTTCATCTGGCTGTGGTTCAAGGTGTTTAAGCCCGGCTTTTACAAGACCCGCGCGGGCATGTCCAAAGGCGCGGTGGTGGGGGAGATCGGGTTGGTTATTCGTGACATCCGCCCTTTCGAGAAAGGGCAGATCCGTTTTCAGAAGCCGATGCTTGGTGACGAGGTGTGGGAATCGATCGCCGACGAAGAAATCAAGGCCGGGGAGCGCGTCAGGGTGCTCGACGTCGAAGGCAACATACTTAAAGTTGGCCGAACCTAGGGAGACGCATCATGGGATTCGAGATTGTCGTCATTGCACTGCTGATCTTCGCGGTCGTTACCGTCTGGAAGGGCGTCAGAATCGTTCCGCAAGGCGAGGAATGGATCGTGGAGCGTCTCGGGAAGTTCAACAAGACGCTGACGCCCGGGCTGACCATCATCGTTCCCTATATCGACAAGGTCGCCTACAAGGTCGTCACCAAGGACATCATTCTCGACGTCCCGGAGCAGGAGGTGATCACCAAGGACAACGCGGTAATCATCACCAATGCGATTGCCTTCATCAAGGTGACCGATCCGATCAAGGCGGTCTACGGCATCGTGGATTTTGCGGAGGCGATCCGCAACCTGGTCCAGACCACGCTGCGCTCGATCACGGGCGAGATGGAGCTCGACCAGGCGTTGTCGTCTCGCGAGAAAATCAAGCTGCGCCTGAAAGAGAGCATCGCCGATGAGGCGGTCGATTGGGGCCTCACCATCAAGTCCGTCGAGATCCAGGACATCAAGCCCTCCGAGTCGATGGTCAAATCGATGGAGCTTCAGGCCGCCGCCGAACGGGAACGGAAAGCCGTGGTGACCAAGGCGGAAGGCGCGAAGCAGGCCATGATCCTGGAAGCCGAGGGCCGTCTCGAGAGCGCCAAGCGGGACGCCGTCGCCCAGGTGACGCTGGCGGAGTCGTCCGCGCAGGCGATCAAAAACGTGGCGGCCGCCGTGGGCGACCGCGATACGCCCATGCTGTTCCTGCTCGGGGAGAAGTACATCCAGGCGCTCGACAAGATGTCCGCTTCGCAGAACAGCAAGATCGTGCTGCTGCCGGCCGACGTCCAGGACGCGCTGAAGGGGATACTGGGTAAAGCCCGCGCCTGAGCGGTCAGTTCCTGACCCGCAGGAGCCGCTGCTGCTCGCGGCGCCAGTCCTTTTCCTTCTCGGACTGGCGCTTGTCGAATTGTTTCTTGCCCCTGGCGAGCCCGATCTCCAGCTTGATGCGCCCGTTCTTGTAATGCAGGTCGAGCGGTACCAGCGTATAGCCGGACTGTTCGACGGCTCCGATGAGGCGGCTGATTTCCTCTGCGTGCAGCAACAGCTTGCGCGTGCGAACGGGATCCGGAACGAAATGCGTCGAGGTGGAGACGAGCGGGCTGATGTGGCAGCCGATGAGAATGATCTCGCCATTGCTGACGATTACGTACGCGTCCTGCAGCTGGACCCGTCCCGCCCGTATTGCCTTTACCTCCCAACCTTCGAGCGCGATGCCCGCCTCGAACCGCTGCTCGATAAAATAGTCGTGGAAGGCTTTGCGATTCTGGACGATGCTCATGGCAGAAGGCAGGTTGGAGGCGGGTTCATTCTATCAGCAGGGGATGGTTGCCCGCGCCTGGAATGCGCTTTCACGTCGATGGGAGATTGAGGCCAGTGGCTGAGGTGCATCGTTCCGTCCTGGTGAGCTTTACGCCTGAGCAGATGTACGACCTGGTGGACGCCGTGGAGAATTATCCGGCGTTCCTGCCGTGGTGTGGCGAAACCGTCGTTGCGCAGCGTGACGATCGCATCACCCGGGCGACGATCGCCATCGATTACCGCGGCATTCGCCAGAGGTTCACCACGGAAAACACGAAAACCCGGCCTGTGGAGATGTTGATACGCTTGGTGGACGGGCCGTTCAGCAGCCTCGACGGCAGCTGGCGTTTTACCGGACTGTCGGGCCGCGGCTGCAAGGTCGAATTGAGTTTGCGCTACGAGTTCTCCAACCGCATCCTCGAGAAGCTGATCGGCCCGGTATTCGGCCACATTGCGAACAGTCTGGTGGATGCCTTTGCCCGCCGCGCCGAGCGGGTCTATGGCTCTTGAACCCATGACGGGTGAATCGAAAGCGCATCGGATCCGCGTGGAAGTCGTGTATGCATTGCGCCAGGAGCAGGCGCTGGTTGCGTTCGAGGTGGAGGAGGGGGCGAGCGTGCGGGAAGCCGTCGATCGCTCCGGTCTGTTGCAACGCTACCCGGAGATCACGCTGGCGGCGGGGCTGGGCATCTTCGGCAAGCCGGTCGAACTGGACAGGCGGTTGCGTGACGGGGATCGCGTCGAGATCTATCGCCCGTTGCTTGCCGATCCCAAGCAGGCCCGGCGGGAGCGGGCGGAGCGGCGCAAGCGGACGAAGCTCCGCTAACCGTTACTTGCAGTTGTTGTCGGCGACTTTCTGCGCCCGGGCGATCTCGGCGGGGCGGTTGGCATCGTCGAGGAACACCCGTTCGCCTGTCTTGGGGTCCACCTGGGCGATGCGCTGGCCTTCCTGGAGGCTCCTGAGGTAGGTACGGGCTCTTTCGCAGTCCTCGCGCTGGGCAGCTTTCTCGGCTGCCTTGGCTTCTTCCTTCTGGCGCGCTTCGGCTCCCTCGAGCTGCCGCTTGCGAAAGTCCGCATCGCGCTCGGCGAGCGATTTTTGCTGGGATGCCGCGCCCGGTTGAGGCGCTGCGGGGGCGTTCCTGATGCCGGTCTGCAATTCCCTGGTGCCGGTCGGGCACTGGGCGGCGTATTCGACCTTGCCGTCCTTGCCGACGCATTTCAGCAACTGGCCGTGGGCGGGAACTACCGCGAGCATCATTGCGAGCGCTATGGCAGTTTTCACTGGCTGACTCCTCGTTGGGTGCGAATCGGCGTCGTTTGGCGTTTCATCAATTGACTCAACCTATTAACGCCGCAATCCGTTTACCGTTGACTGTCGCATGCGTATAATACGGTTTTTGCGAGGGGTAGAAAACATGCGTGTGGTGCAAAAAGCCCTCACCTTCGACGATGTCCTGCTGATCCCCGCCCACTCCAACGTTCTTCCGCGCGAAGTCAGCCTCAGCACCCAGCTCACCCGCGGCATTGCCCTGAATATCCCCCTGGTCTCGGCCGCCATGGACACGGTGACCGAGGCCCGTCTCGCGATCGCCATCGCGCAGGAAGGCGGCATCGGCATCGTTCACAAGAACATGCCGCCCAGGTCCCAGGCCGCCGAGGTCACCAAGGTCAAGCGTTTCGAGAGCGGCATCGTCAAGGATCCCATCACCATCACGCCCGACATGAAGGTGCGCGAGGTGTTGAAGCTCACCCAGCAACACCGCATCTCGGGGCTGCCGGTGATCAACGGATCCGGGCGCGTCGTCGGTATCGTCACCAATCGCGACCTGCGCTTCGAGCGCAAGCTCGATCAGCCGGTACGCAACATCATGACGCCGCGCGAGCGCCTGGTGACCGTGCAGGAGGGCGCGAGCCGCGAGGAGGCGATGCGGCTCATGCACAAGCACCGCCTGGAGCGGGTACTGGTGGTCAACAAGAAATTCGAGCTGCGCGGGCTGGTCACGGTCAAGGACATACTCAAGTCCACCGAGCATCCCAACGCCTGCAAGGACAGCCAGGGGCGGCTGCGCGTCGGTGCCGCGATCGGGGTGGGCGAGGGCACGGAGGAGCGTGCCGAGGCGCTGGTCGAGGCGGGGGCGGACGTGATCGTGGTGGATACCGCCCACGGCCATTCGAAGAACGTGCTGGATCGCGTGAAGTGGGTCAAGCGCAGGTTTCCCAGGACACAGGTGATCGGCGGTAATATCGCGACCACCAATGCGGCCAAGGCGCTGGTGGACCATGGCGCGGATGGTGTCAAAGTCGGCATCGGCCCGGGTTCCATCTGCACGACGCGCATCGTCGCCGGCATCGGTGTGCCGCAGATTACCGCCATCGCGAGCGTTGCCAGGGGGCTCGCCAAGACCGGCGTGCCGCTGATCGCCGATGGCGGGATACGCTATTCCGGTGATGTCGCGAAGGCGATCGCCGCCGGCGCCAATGCCGTCATGATCGGCAGCCTGTTCGCGGGGACCGAAGAATCGCCCGGGGAGATCGAGCTGTTCCAGGGGCGTTCCTACAAGTCCTACCGCGGCATGGGGTCCTTGTCCGCCATGCAGCAGGGTTCCGCCGACCGCTATTTCCAGGACGAGACGCCGGACACCGACAAGCTGGTGCCGGAAGGCGTCGAGGGGCGCGTGCCGTACAAGGGGCAACTCGCGCCGCTTGTGCATCAGCTTACCGGCGGGCTGCGCTCCAGCATGGGCTATCTCGGTTGCGCCAGCATCGAGGAAGTGCGCGAGCGGGCGGAATTCGTCGAGATCACCAGCGCCGGCATACGCGAATCGCACGTCCACGACGTGCAGATCGTCAAGGAAGCACCCAACTACCGGGCCGACTAGGGTTGCAGCACGACAAGATTCTCATCCTCGACTTTGGCGCGCAGTACACGCAGCTGATCGCGCGCCGGGTCCGCGAAGCCCGCGTCTACTGCGAAATCCATCCCTGCGACGTGGACGACGCGTTCGTCCGCGCCTACAACCCGCGCGGGGTGATCCTCTCCGGCGGGCCTAATTCGGTCTGGGAAGGCGGCACGCCGCGCGCGCCGCAGGCCGTGTTCGAGCTGGGCGTGCCGGTTCTCGGCATCTGCTACGGCATGCAGACCATGGCGGCCCAGCTGGGCGGCAAGGTCGAGATGGGCAAGGTGCGCGAGTTCGGTTATGCGGAACTGCGGGCACGCGGCCACACGGCGCTGCTGAAGGACATCCAGGACCGGGTCAACCCGGAAGGGCACGGCCTGCTCGACGTGTGGATGAGCCACGGCGACAAGGTGGTCGAGATGCCGCAGGGCTTCAAGCTCATAGCGTCCACCGATGCCTGTCCGATCGCGGGCATGGCCGACGAGAAGCGCCGCTTCTACGGCGTGCAGTTTCACCCCGAGGTCACCCATACGAAGCAGGGCAAGGCGTTGCTCGAGCGCTTCGTGCGCGAGGTCTGCGGCCTGTCTGGCGACTGGAACATGCCGAGTTTCGTTGACGAGGCGGTCGCGCGCATTCGCACCCAGGTCGGCGCGGAAGAGGTGGTACTGGGGCTCTCGGGCGGCGTGGATTCCTCGGTGGCGGCTGCGCTCATACACAAGGCGATCGGCAAGCAGCTCACCTGCGTGTTCGTGGACCACGGCCTGCTGCGATTGAACGAGGCGGAGCAGGTCATGGCGACCTTCGCCGGCAGCCTCGGCGTGAAGGTGATCCACGTGGACGCCCGCGACCAGTTCATGGGGCATTTGAAAGGGGTTGCCGATCCCGAGCAGAAGCGCAAGATCATCGGCCGCGAGTTCATCGAGGTGTTCCAGCGCGAAGCAGCGAAGCTGCCGAAAGTGAAATGGCTGGCGCAGGGGACGATCTACCCGGACGTCATCGAGTCCGCGGGCGCGAAAACAAAGAAAGCGCACAACATCAAGTCGCACCACAACGTCGGCGGCCTGCCCGATACCCTCCACCTCAAGCTGCTGGAGCCGCTGCGAGAGCTGTTCAAGGACGAGGTGCGCGACCTCGGCATCGCACTCGGGCTGCCGCGCGACATGGTGTTCCGCCATCCTTTCCCGGGGCCGGGGCTGGGCGTGCGGATACTGGGCGAAGTGAAGCCGGAATACGCCGACTTGCTCCGCCGCGCCGACGCGATCTTCATCGACGAGTTGCGGGTTACGAAGGACGCCGATGGCGTGAGCTGGTACGACAGGACCGCGCAGGCCTTCGCGGTATTCCTGCCGGTGAAATCGGTGGGCGTGATGGGTGATGGGCGCACCTACGAATACGTGGTGGCCCTGCGCGCCGTCGAGACCACCGACTTCATGACGGCGCACTGGGCGCATTTGCCCCACGAGCTGCTGGCGAAGGTCTCCAACCGCATCATCAACGAGGTGCGCGGCATCAACCGCGTGGCCTACGATATTTCGTCCAAACCGCCGGCCACGATTGAGTGGGAGTGATGGCTGTGCCCGTCACGATGTACGGCATCAAGAATTGCGACACGATCAAGAAGGCTCGCGCCTGGCTGGACGCGCACGACGTGTCGTATCACTTTCACGACTATAAGACCGCCGGCGTCGACCGTGCCCGTCTCGAGCGCTGGTGCGGGGAACTCGGCTGGGAAACACTTCTGAACCGCGCCGGCACCACCTTCCGCAAGCTGCCGGACGCGGACAGGGCGGTGTCCGACGCGCGCAAGGCCGTTGCGCTGATGCTCGCGCGGCCCTCGATGATCAGGCGGCCGGTGCTGGACCTTGGCGGGCGCCTGCTGGTGGGGTTCAAACCGGAGTTGTATCAAGGCGCCCTGCGCGCCGGCCGCCAATGAGCGACGAGATGTTCATGCGCGAGGCGCTGCTGCTGGCCGGCAAGGCGGCTGCGGCGGGCGAAGTGCCGGTAGGCGCAGTCGTGGTGAAGGACGGCGCGGTAGTGGGGCGGGGACACAACCGGCCCGTTTCCAGTCATGACCCGACAGCACATGCCGAAGTGGTGGCCATTCGGGATGCCGCCGAAAGGCTGGGCAACTACCGGCTGACCGGCTGCGACCTGTACGTGACGCTGGAGCCGTGCGCGATGTGCGCCGGCGCCATCATGCATGCCCGCATCGGGCGGGTCGTCTACGGCGCCACCGATCCCAAGTCGGGGGCGTGCGGCAGCGTCGTGAACTTGTTCGCGGAGGCACGGCTCAATCACCATGCCGCGGTTGCCGGAGGCGTGATGGCGGAGGAGGCCGGCAAGCTGCTGCAGGATTTCTTTTCGATGCGACGCCAGGCGTCAGCCCATGCCCAGAATCAGCATTAATATAAAGACGCAACAGCTTGATCTTTATAACGATAATGGCGCACTCCTGAAGCGCTACCCGATTTCGAGCGCAAAGAACGGCGTGGGGGAGCAAAACGGCAGCTATTGCACGC
The DNA here is from genome assembly GCA_964581835.1 of uncultured Streptomycetaceae bacterium. Taxonomy (GTDB): domain Bacteria; phylum Pseudomonadota; class Gammaproteobacteria; order Burkholderiales; family SG8-41; genus SG8-41. The sequence goes on from CAZOQY010000019.1 coordinate 8,786, forward strand.
CCCGGGGCCGGCACATCGTCCGCGCCAAGATCGGCGCCGGCCAGCTGCCGAATACCGTGTTCGTCGAGCGGCGGCCGACGGGCGAGACCTACAGTCCGGAGTTGGCCATGCGCTTTCCGAAGCGCGACTGGATCCTCACCCGCATCCTGTGGCTGTCGGGCTGCGAGCCGGGCTACAACCGCCTGGGCAAGGTCGATACCATGCGCAGGGCCATCTACATCCACGGCAGCCCCGATACCGCCGAGATGGGCGTGCCCGGCTCCCACGGCTGCATACGCATGCGCAATCGGGATATCGTCGAGTTGTTCGACCTGACGCCGGTCCGCACGCCGGTCGAAATTCGGGAATAGTGCATCGCCAAATAAAAGCGACACGGTGCAATACGCAGGCCAGTCAATGGATTAGCCAGTCTGGCATGCTGTGCAGAATCGATTATTGTGCATTGCGATAAATTGAGTTAAATTAGCGCATTACACCGTTATAAAGGCCTCCCTGGCTCATGTCTGATAAACCCCGCAACGGCAACGGCAGCAGCAAGGCAAACGGCAAAAGTAACGGCAAGAGCAACGGCAAGAACGGCAACGGCCACGGGTCCATGAAACTGGCCGGCAAGGTGGCCATCATCACCGGCGCCGGCAGGGGGATCGGCCAGGCGACGGCCCTCAAATTCGCCACGGAAGGCGCCCGGGTCGTGGTCTGCGATCTCAGCCCGGAGTGGATCGAAGATACCGTCGAGCAGATCACCGGCATGGGCGCCGAGGCGATGGGCTACACCGCCGACGTGCGCAGGATTGCCGACCTGCGGGCCATGGTGGAAGCCACCATGAAGCGCTGGGGCAAGGTGGACGTCCTGGTCAACAACGCCGGCATCGTTTCCGACGGTCAGCTGAAGAACATGACCGAGGAGCAGTTCGACAACGTCATCGAAATCAACCTCAAGGGCGTCTACAACTGCACCCGTGCAGTGGTGGACGTCATGCTGCAGCAGCAATCCGGCGTGATCCTCAACGCCTCCTCGATCGTCGGGCTCTACGGCAATTTCGGCCAGACCAATTACGCGGCGAGCAAGTTCGGCGTCATCGGCATGGTCAAGACCTGGGCCAAGGAACTGGGGCGCAAGGGCATCCGCGCCAACGCCGTCTGTCCCGGCTTCATCGAGACGGCGATCATCAAGTCCGTCCCGGAGCGCGTCATCCGCGCCCTCGAGGAACGGGTCCCGATGGGGCGCCTCGGCAAGCCCGAGGAAATCGCCAACACCTTCGCTTTTCTCGCCTCGGATGAGGCGAGCTACATCAACGGCGCGGTGATCGAAGTGAGCGGCGGGCTTACCCTCTAGCCCCGAGGCGCCGCCGCGGCTCCGGGCCGGAGGCGTCGCAACCCATTTTTCATCTGGCGGCGAACGTTGAACGGCGTGTATAGTCCGTTCGAACGCGAGCGATTGAAGCGGCGCTGTGCGTCCGTCTTCGATCTATATAATCGGCGCCATGAGCGAGAAGCCCCTCGATAAACCGCCGTACACGGTCAAGCCGGTCTACTGGAACGCTTCTGAAAAGGCGTTGAAGGCGATCCGCAGGACGGTGTTCGTGGAGGAGCAGGGGGTGCCCGAGGACCTCGAGTGGGACGGCCTCGACGAGCATGCCTACCACGTCATGGCTTTCGCGCCGGACGGCACGCCGATCGGCACCGGACGCCTGCTGCAGGACGGCCACATTGGGCGCATGGCGGTGCTGAAGGATTGGCGTGGCAGGGGCGTGGGCTGGGCATTGCTCGACATCCTGCTCGTCATTTCCAACAAGATGGGCTACGAGGAAGTCAGGCTCCACGCCCAGACCCGCGTCCTCGACTTTTATCTCCGCAAGGGATTCGCGCCGCAAGGCGCAGAATTCATCGAGGCGGGCATCCCTCACATCCTGATGACCCGCACGACGGCCGATCAGACGTCCTGGCCGGCTGCCTTCGTGACGCGCCCGCTCGCGCGCATGCCGACCTGAAGCGCGAAGCGCCTCGTTGTTTCACCCAGTGGCGCGCCGAGCGGGCCGAAGCGCCGCTCGGCGAAGAACGCCTCGCCGCCGCGACTCACCAGCAGCACGGTTGATGCGCGCGTGCCGTAGCGCTCACCGGCGATGAAGGCGGGCGACAGCTCGCGCTCCCGGCCGCTGCCCACGCCCGTGTCGGGCAGCTCGGTATCCGGGGCGGCGACGCGATCCGCCAGCGCATCGAACAGTCCCCTGACCAGTTCCGCCTCATTCGTTCCGAGCAGGTCGGCGACGCGTTGCTTGCCGCGCGTGACCTTGGGCCATGGGGTGTTCAGCAGGTGATTGCTGAGTCCATGCACGCCAGCCGGCAGTTGCTCGATGCCCGGGCCGCGGTTGGAATAACTGAAAATGCGTTCGCCATCGCCGACCAGCAGGGAAAATCCCCCGTACTGCGCGGCGTGCGGCGCGATCCGGTCCAGGTAGCGGACGGGATCATTTCCTTCGCGCAGGTAGCCGGCGGTCAACTCGCCGCGCGAGCGCGGCGCGGGATGGCGCGCGGGGCCATCGCGATAGTTGGTCACCGCCGCGATGCGGCCGTCGAGCGTGAGTCCCAGCCAGGTGCCGCCTTTTTCCAGATCTCGCCCGCCGTGTATGCCGGGTGCATCCGGCCAGAAGTCCGCCGGCGCGCTCGGGCGAGCGTAAGCCTCGTCGCGGTTGCCCGCGAAAACCAGCGGGTAGGCGGGGTGCGCGTGCCAGGCGAGCAGGATCAGGCACATGGGATGGGGCGTGACACGATAGAGCGTGACACGATACGACGTGACGCGGTGGGTCGTGACGCGATACGGCGCTTCTCCTGCTTCAAACCACGCATTACTGTGTCACGATTTACCGTGTCACGCTCCATCGTGTCACGCATCATCGCGTCACGCTTCATCAGACCGACTTGAAGCACTCGACGTGACGGCTGCCGGACTGCAGGAAATCCTGGATCTTCAGCTTGCCGGCGGCTTCGGCGAGCTCCCATTCGAAGCGGGATTCGTCGGGGACGTTCTCGTAGACTTCCATCCACAGGTTCGGCTCGCCGCGCTTGTTCATGAGGCGTCCCCGGACGCCGGTCACCTTGTGCACCAGCGTCAGCAGCTCGCGCACGCGCGGCTCGCACCGGCCGGCCTTGTTGGGATCGACTCGGTAATAGACGTAGAAGGACCAGGTCATGATTCGGACGGCACAGGGTAGGGCAGAGGCAGTATTTTAAGCGCAGGCCCATCCGGCGTTCTCCAATGGACTTCACCTTTGGCTGCGCTCGCGATCTGGATCGCCGCGAGCAGGTCGTGGCCGCCCTCGGGCGCGCGCGCGGCGTTGATCACGGTGCCACAAGCCTGGTCGCCGAAGTCCGGGCTGTAGAGCCTGTCGCCGGACTGGGGCTTCTCGTCGCCGGCGAGGTGGACGAGATACATCCGCTGCTTCAACGTGCCGCGGTAGTGCATGCGCGCGACGATCTCCTGGCCGGGATAGCAGCCCTTCTCGAAGCTCACCCCTCCGATGAGGTCGAGATTCGCCATCTGCGGTACCAGCGCTTCCTGCGTGGCGGGCGTGATGGCCGGGATGCCGGCGCGGATGTCGAGCCACTCCCAATGCCCGGGGTCGGCCTTGCCGGCAACCGGTGCAAGGGTGGCGAGCAAGCTTTCAGCCTTCTCCTTCGGCGCGATGATCTCGTAGCGGCCAGTGGGCACCTGGATGGCGGACACGCCGTTCGCGTGCACGACGTCGCGCACGTTCGCGGGACACTGCCCGATGGCGGTCTTCACCAGCGTGCCGGCATCGTTGCCGGCGACACCGATGAGCGTCCAGGCAGGGGTCGCATCCTCGATCCTGACCTTCGAGCGCAGGATGAAGCGCGACAATTGCTTCTGGATCGGCTCGCGCAGCGAGGCGGGCAATTGCATGAAGTAACCCGCTTCCGAGCGCCACAGCAGGAAGCTCGCCAGCATTCGGCCTTTCGGCGTGCAGTACGCGCCGTAGGTGCTTCGTGCGGGCCCCAGCGCCGCCACGTCGCAGGTCAGCAGATTGGATAAAAAGACTGTCGCGTCTTCGCCGAAGAATCCGACCAGGCCGGCCCGGTCGAGAGTGACAACAGATGGTTTAGGCACGTGCCGAGCGTGAGATGACGACTAAATAAGTATGGGCATCACCATGAATTTTATAGGCAAAGGATCGCTGCCCACGAAACTGGAGCCGCAAACCTATCATTTTGTTAGATTTTTTGCCTTGTAACCCCATGATTAATTGTTGTTAATAGTCGATGTGCATAACTTTTTCTGGCGCAGAATCAGAAACCTGTCCCGCCAGTGCGCCGTATCCGTGTTCATGATATCCGCATTCATGAAGCTGCACGGCGGGAAGCAGTGTCTTCCATTCCAGGCAGGGGAGACCGTCTTTGGCCGGCGAACCGCTGTTGGCGGCGGAGACTTTTATCTGGGGCTTGCAGTCAATCTGCCAGCTCCATCGTATTCCTTTTGCTCCTAAACTGGTCCTTCAGCAGTTTCCGCCGCCGTACGATCTTCACTCACTGCAGCGGGCGGCCGTGGCCCTCGGGCTGAATGCCGGGGCGAAGGAAGCCGTCCCCGCGGAGCTTGCCGGTCTCCCGGTGCCGTTCATCGCGGTTCTGCACCCGGAGGTCCCGTCAGGCAATCCGGCAGAAAGAAATGCCGAAGCGGAACATCCCGCCCAACTCGTCATCGTCATCCAATGCGACGACCGGCATGTTACTTACTGCGATAGCGGCAGACAGCACCCGCAGACTTCGGCGCTGGAGGAATTCGCCGTCCGGTTCGCCGGCAAGGTGATGCTGTGCATCCCGGCAGCGCCGGAATTGACGACCGGGGACGCGGCGACCGACGACCCCGACAAGTTCGGTTTCCGCTGGTTCGTCCCGGAACTGCTGCGCCACAAGGCAATCTGGCGCGACGTGCTGCTGGCGTCGCTGGCAATCCAGCTGATGGCGCTGGCAACTCCGATCTTTACCCAGATCGTGATCGACAAGGTCATCGTCCATCACACGATCAGCACGCTCGTCGTCATCGGCATCGCGCTTGGTGTTTTCGTCGTGTTCACGGCGGTCATGAGCTGGGTGCGGCAGTACCTGATACTGCACACCGGCAACCGGATAGATGCCGTCCTGGGTTCACAGGTTTTCGAGCACCTTTTCAAATTGCCACCGCGCTATTTCGAGCGCCGCCCGACGGGCGTTTTGACCGCGCGAGTGCAGGGGGTCGAAACCATCCGGGAATTCCTGAGCGGCGCGGCGGTGACGCTGATCCTCGACGTGCCGTTCCTGTTCATCTTCCTCGCGGTCATGTTCCATTACAGCGTGCCCCTGACCCTGGTCGCCGTGACGGTGCTGCTGCTGATCGCGGGCTTGAGCCTGGCCATTACGCCGCTGCTGCGCCAGCGGCTGAACCGGCAGTTCCTGCTCGGCGCGCGCAACCAGGCGTTCCTGACCGAGTACATCTCGGGCATGGAAACGGTGAAGTCGTTGCAGATGGAGCCGCAACTCGGACGGCGATTCGGAGATTACCTCGCAACCTACCTGCAGGCCGGGTTCAGCACGAAGCAGCTCGCCAATACCTACAACGTCGCCGCCCACATGCTCGAGCAGTTGCTGACGCTGACCATCCTGTGCCTGGGCGCGTGGATGGTGATGACGAGCCAGACATTCACCATCGGCATGCTGGTGGCGTTCCAGATGTTCGCGGGCCGGCTTTCCCAGCCGGTGTTGCACCTGGTCGGACTGTGGCAGCAGTTCCAGCAGGCCGATATCGCGGTCAGGCGGCTCGGGGACGTGATGAACGCGCCGGCGGAACCCTATTCCCTGGTTCCGGCCAGGGAATCGAAAGGGGAAGGGTGGGTAGGGATCAGCGGCATCAGCTTCCGCTACGCCGAGAATCTGCCCTATCTGTACAAGAACTTCAGCCTGGCGATCGAACCGGGAAAGTGCATTGCGTTGATGGGGCCGTCCGGCAGCGGCAAGAGCACGCTGGCGAAGCTGCTGCAGGGCTTCTACCAGGCGGAGGAGGGCAGCATCTCCCTAGACGATCGGGATATCCGTTACCTGAGCGCGAACGAGCTGCGGGGCCATTTCGGCGTGGTGCCGCAGGAGACGATGCTGTTCAGCGGCACGATCTACGAGAACCTGGTGCTGGCCAACCCTCACGCCAGCTTCGAGCAGGTGATCCAGGCCTGCAAGCTTGCCGAGATTCACGAAACCATCGAGCAACTGCCCAGGGGCTACCAGACCGAGGTAGGGGAGCATGGCGCAGGCCTGTCGGGCGGGCAGAAGCAACGCATCGCCATCGCCCGCGCGCTGCTCAAGCGCCCGCGCATCCTGATCTTCGACGAGGCGACCAGCGGCCTCGACGCCAATACCGCCGAACAGTTCGCGCGGACGGTCAATCAGTTTCGTGGCCGGGTGACGATGCTTTTCATCACCCACCAGCTTCCCAAGGGATTGCAGGTGGACAGCGTCGTCACGCTGGGGCAGTGGGGTACCAGGATGGGGGTGGTCGGCGAGGAACGCAAGGACGCGTAAAGCTCTTTCAGCTCGATTGTTGCAGGTCGGCGATCACCGCTCTGAGAAAACGTCCCGCTTCGCCGCCGGTCACGGCGCGGTGATCGAAAGTCAGGGATAACGGCAGCGTGCGGCGCACGGCGGGCCGGTCGTCCATCACCACCACCTGCTTCGAGATGCGGCCGGCGCCGAGGATGGCGACCGTGGGCGGCAGCACGACCGGGGAGGCGTAGCGCCCGGCGATCGAGCCGTAGTTGGACAGCGTGATGGTGTTGCCGCGCAACTCTTCCGGCGGCACCTTGCGGGCGCGCGCGTCGGCGACCAGCTTTTCCAGGGCCGCCCTCATTTCTCCCGCGCTTCGCTCCCCGCAGTTGCGCAGCACCGGCACCAGCAGCCCGTCGGGCGTGTCCACCGCGACGCCGACGTCGATTTTTTTCATGACCCAGCGCCCGACCTTCTCGCTGTCGTACCAGGCGTTGAGGGAAGGCTCGGCGCGGCAGCCGGCGACGAGCGCGCGGATCAGCCGCAGCATCGGCGACTCGCCCTGCGGCCAGGCTTCGATGTCGGCGTCGTCCATGATGGTGGCGGACGCGACCTCCGCGGTGGCGAGTTCCATGTTCTGCGCCATGGCGCGGCGCACGCCGCGCATGACCTCGATCGGCCCGATCTCGGCGAGGATGCGGGCGGCTCGCTGCACGTCGGCGGCGGTGAGCATGCCGTCGGAGCCGGTCGGCGTGACCATGGCGAGATCGACGTTCAGCTTGCGCGCGAGCGCGCGTATCGCCGGCGTGGCTTTGATGCCGGCGGTGACGGGCGGGGGCGCCGCCGGCGCATCGGCGGAGATTCCCCGGCCAGTCTCGACCTTGCCGACGACGGTTCCGGTATCGGCGGCGTCGCTTTCGCCTTCGAAAGCGACTAGCGGGGCGCCGATGTGGGCGATATCCCCCGGGTTGCCGTAGAGCTTCATCACCCTGCCCGCGTACGGTGCGGGAATATCCACGACCGCCTTGGCGGTTTCCACCGAGACCATGGGCGCGTCCGCTTTGATCTCGTCGCCGGCCTTGACGTGCCACTTGACGATTTCGGCCTCCTGCAGCCCTTCGCCGAGATCCGGCAGCTTGAATATTTTCATGCGAACTCCAGCGTCTTTCTGGCGGCCGCGATGATTTGCCGGCGGGACGGGATGTAGCGGTGCTCCAGCCGCGCAAACGGCACCACGATGTCGGGCGCGCAGACCCGCTGCACGGGTGCAAGCAGGTTGAGCAGGCCTTCCTCGGCCAGGTTGGCCGCAATCTCCGAGGCGAAGCTGCAGGTGCGCGGCGCTTCGGTGACGATGACGCAGCGCCCGGTCCGGCAGACCGAACCCAGTATCGTATCCATGTCGAGTGGCTTCAGCGTGGTCACGTCCATGACTTCGGCGGACACGCCGTGCTCCGCGAGATCGTCGGCCGCGGCAAGCGTTTCCGGGATCATTGGCCCCCAGCTCACCAGCGTGACGTCGCTGCCTTCGCGCAGCGTGTGGCAGGCGTCGAGCGCCATCGACTCGCCGCTGTCGGCGACATCTTCCTTGAACAGCCGGTAGAGGCGCGTGGGTTCGAGAAACACGACCGGGTCGGGGTCACGGATGGCGGCGAGCAGCAGTCCGTACGCGCGCCGCGGAGAAGAGGGGTAGAGCACGCGTATCCCCGGTATATGGGCGAACATGGCCTCGGGGCTCTCCGAATGATGCTCGGGCGCATGGATGCCGGCGCCGCAGGGCGTGCGCAGCACCAGGGGGCAGGACAGGCGGCCGCGCGTGCGATGGCGCATGCGGCCGGCGTGATTCACGATCTGGTCGATGGTGGTGTAGGCGAAACCGGAGAACTGGATCTCCGCGACCGGCTTCAGGCCCTCGACCGCCATGCCGATCGCCATGCCGGCGATCAGCGCCTCGGCGAGAGGGGTATCGATGACGCGCCCGGAGCCGAAGCGCTCGGCCAGTCCCAGCGTCGCACGGAACACGCCGCCGTCCACGCCCACGTCCTGGCCCAGTACCACGACCGAGGGGTCGCGCGCCATTTCGTGCTTCAGCGCGAGGTTGACGGCCTCGACGAGCGTAAGCTGGGCCATCAGTCGTCGCCCGAAGCAGCCGCGCGTTGCTTCATCAACGCCGCCGGCTGGGTCGCATAGAGATGATCGAACATCTGTCCCGGGTCCGGCGGCGGCGTGTCGAGATAGGCCTGCGCGGCGGCTTGCACCTCTTCGTTGCATTCCTTGAGCAGCGTGTCTTCCCGGGCCTTGTCCCACGCGCCGCTTGCCGTCAGGTAAGCGCGCAGCCGCAGGATCGGCTCGAGTTTCCACGCCGCGGCCAGTTCATCGGGGCTGCGATAGCGTGAAGCATCGTCGGCCGTGGTGTGGTCGGAGAGGCGATAGGTCAGGGCCTCGATCAGGGTCGGGCCGCCGCCGGCCCGCGCCCGGGCGAGCGCCTGGTCCATCGCGTGGCGGACGGCGATGACGTCGTTGCCGTCCACCTGCAAGCCCTCGATGCCGGCGGCGACGGCTTTCTGTGCCAGGGTTTGCGCCGCGCTTTGCCGCGAGCGCGGAACGGAAATGGCCCACTGATTGTCGGTGACGACGTAAACCACGGGCAGCGCCCACGCGCCGGCGGCATTGAGTCCCTCGTAGAAGTCGCCTTTCGACGTGGCGCCGTCGCCGAGCGCGCAGACCGCAACGCGCGGCTCGCGCCTGAGCTTCATGGCGCAGGCGACGCCGACGGCGTGCGTGGCGTGGGCGGCGATGGTGATGCAGATCGGGAAATCGCGCCTCGGCCCGGCATAATCGCAGCCGCGCTCGTCGCCGCCCCAGTAGAGGAACAGTTCCCTCAGTGTCACGCCGCGCATCAGTTGCGCGCCGTTCTCGCGGTACGTCATCAGGAAAACGTCGTCCTGCGCCATGGCCGAACCGATGCCGGCGTTGATCGCTTCCTGGCCGAGGAGCGAGGCGAAAGTGCCGAGTTGCCCGGTGCGCTGCAGCGCGACCGCCTTCGCATCGTAGGCGCGCATCAGCACCATCCAGCGGTAGAGCGGGACGAGCTGGCCGGCGTCGCGCGCGACCTCGCGCAGCGCCTGCACGGCCTTGCCGTGTTCGTCGAGGAAACGGGTGTGATGGACCTCGAAGCGGGCAGCGAGGGTCATGGTTGAAGATTACCGCACATCGTCAGCGCCCGGAAACGGGCCGTGTAGAATCCGGCAGATGATATCCAGAATCGGCCGCCGGCATTCGGGTACGGCGATCGGCGGATGGATCGCGTCGATGCTGTTCTGCCAGGTTGCCGCGGGGCAGCCGGCGCCCGGCACGCCCGGAGCCGGCTGGCAATGTTCCGCCGTGGGAAGCGGCGCCGCCGTGCTGATGCCCGGCGACCGCCTGGCCGGCGTGGTCAACCGTTTTGCCGCGTTGTACTCGACCCGGGTGCTGGGGCTGGTGCAGGCGAAGGACCGTGTTTACCTGCTGGGCACGGGGGGCTTTTCTTCGCGGCTGGCCTTGCGGGCAGAGGTGCCGAGCGCCAGTCCGAGCCGTTACGAATTCGTATCGCAGTCGCACGATTTTCGCCTGGAGCCGGGCGACGCCCGCGCGACGGCGGCCGGTTTCGTCTGCCTGCTCGCCACGGATGCCGGGCGTCACGGCCTGGCGCGGGACGGGCAGGGCGAGATCGCGCTCGCCGCGGGCGCTTCCGTGTCGCTGTTCGATCCCGCCGACCCCACGCTCACGGTGGAACTGAAGGCCGCCGAGAGTTCGCCGATGAGCCTGCGCGAGATCGCCGCACTCAGCGGACGGGTGGGAATTTACGCGGGCCTGATGCGCAGCCGCGGCCAGCGCGATGCCAGCATCGCCGTGCAGGCGGCCGACGGGCGCATCGCTTTCCGCGCCGTTCCCGAGTCGGCGCCGCCGGCGGAGACGCGCGGGACCGTGATCCTGGCCGTGACCGCAGTGGAGGCCGAGCCGCCCGCGCCGCCCAAAAAGCCGGCCGTGGCGGCAGCGATGAAGCCTGCTCCTGCGCCGGCGCCAGCGGCGGTCGCGCCCGCGGAGCCTGTTCCGGTGGACATCCCGCCAGTCGCAACGGCATCGCGCGACGATTCCTACGAAAAAGCGCTGCGCAAGCTCGCGGAACGGCAGGGCGGCAGCGTGCGTTCGGTCAGCGCTCTGACACAGGTGCACCCGGCCGTCGATGCGTACCGCAACCTGATGAGATTGCAATGAAACTCGGTTTTTTCACCATGCCGATGCACCCGCCGGAGCGCAATTACACGCAGACGCTGAAAGAGGACCGCGAGGCGGTTTTGCTCGCGGATCGTCTGGGCTTTTGCGATGCGCTGATCGGCGAGCACGTGACCGACGTGTGCGAGTCGATCCCGTCGTGCCTGGCCTTCATCGCCAGCCTGGCGCACGAGACGAAGCAGATCAGGCTCGGCAGCGGCACGGTCAACCTGCCCAACGGGCACCCCGCGCAGGTCGCCGCCACCGTCGCGATGGTGGACCACATGCTCGAGGGCCGTTTCCTGTTCGGCATCGGCCCCGGCGGCCTGCGCTCGGACCAGGAGGTCTTCGGCAACCTCGAGCTCGACCGCAACGCCATGTTCGTCGAATCCATCGACCAGATACTGGCGATCTGGGCGGGCGACGCGCCGTACGACCTGAAAGGGAAGTTCTGGAGCATCAGCACGGAGAAGACGCTGATCCGGGAAGCGGGACAGGGCGTGATGCTGAAGCCGTACCAGCAGCCGCATCCGCCGATCGTGGTGACGGTGGTGGTGCCGCATTCGAAAGGCGTGATGGCCGCGGCGGCACGCGGCTGGACGCCGATCACGGCCAATTTCCTGCAGCCAGCCTGGGCGAAGACGCACTGGCCGATGTACGCGAAGGGCTGCGAGCAGGGAGGCCGGAAGGCCGATGCGGCGGACTGGCGGGTATGCAAGAGCATCTTCGTGGCGGACGACGATGCCACGGCGCGCCGCTATGCCCGTGACGTGAAGGGGCCCTACGGCTTCTACTACTGGAACCTGCTGACCAAGCGCCGCAGCCACGGGCCGGTCGATATCTTCAAGCACGATCTGAAAATGCCCGACGAGGCGGTGACGGTGGACTACCTGCTCGACCGGCTGGTGATCTGCGGCGGCGTCAACAGCGTGGTGGACCAGATACTCGCTTTCAGGGAAACGGTGGGCGATTTCGGCACGCTGCTCTACGCCGGGCACGACTGGGCCGACTCGGAGCTCGCGCGGCGCTCGATGGAACTGATGGCCGAGAAGGTGATGCCGGCGGTCAACGCGGCCATCGGCGCCAGCCGGGAGGCGGCCGCGTGAAAACGGGCGTCCGACGCTAGTCGCGGACCGACAACAATAACGCCGCGCGGAATCGCGCGGCGTTTCGTTCGCGCGGCAGGAGTTCTACGCGGTCGCGAGCAGCCCCCGAAGCACGTACGGCAGGATGCCGCCGTGCTTGAGGTAATCCACCTCGATGACGGTATCGATGCGCAGCGTCAGCGGCACGTTCTGCCGGGTGCCGTCCTTGCGGGTGATGGTCATCGTCACGTCCTGCAGCGGTTTCACGTTGCCGCCCGCGATGCCCTCGATGTCGAAGGTCTCGGTGCCGTCGATGCCGAGCGTCTTGACGTCGGTGCCCGGCTTGAACTGCAGCGGCAGCACGCCC
>CAZOQY010000020.1:0-17327 GCA_964581835.1 uncultured Streptomycetaceae bacterium
CCGACCTGCACGCCTTGTTCGAACCCGGCCGGGAAATCGCGCTGTTTCGTGACACCGCCGATTGCGTGGAGAAAGTGCGTCACTATCTGGCGCGGGACGCGGAGCGGGAGACCATCGCGGCGGCTGGCCGCGCGCGTGCGGTCCGCGACCACACCTGGGACAAGCGTTTTGGCGACGTGTTTCGCCGCCTGGGCGTGCTTGCCTGAGCCATGTGCGGAATCTACGGATTTACCAGCGCCGACGGGACCGTTGATCCGCGTGCGCTCGAGCGGAGCCGCGACCGGCTGGCCCATCGCGGCCCGGACGATACGGGCGCCTGGATCTCCGCCGACCGCCGCACCGGGCTCGCGCACCGGCGTCTGTCCGTCATCGATCTTTCGCCCGCCGGCCACCAGCCGATGCGCTCGGCCGACGGACGCCTGGCCGTTGTGTTCAACGGAGAGATCTACAACTTCCGCGCATTGCGCATGGAGCTGGAGCAACGGGGCGTGGCGTTCTCCGGCGCGAGCGACACGGAGGTGCTTCTGGCGGCCTACCGGACATGGGGCACCGAGTGCCTCGGGAAGCTGAACGGCATGTTCGCGTTCGCGATTCACGATACCGGTGGTGCGGACCGCGCGCCCAGCCTCTTCTTCGCACGCGACCGCGCCGGAGAGAAACCGTTTTACTACGCCGCAGCGCCTGGCTACTTCGAATTCGCGTCGGAACTCAAGGCGCTGTCCCGCCGGGGAGCGCTCGACCCGCATGCCCTCAATCATTATCTTGCCCTCGGGTACGTCCCCGGCGACCTGTGTCTGGTACAAGGCGTGCGCAAGCTGCCCCCGGCGCATGCGGGTCGGCTCGACCTTGCGACTTTTCAACTCAAGGTCTGGAAGTACTGGTCGCTGCCCGTCAACAACCCCGGCACCGCAATCGACGCCGAATCGCTCGCCGAAGAAGCCCGGGATATCCTGCTCGACTCCGTCCGCCTGAGGCTTGAGAGCGACGTGCCGCTGGGCGTGCTGCTGAGCGGAGGCCTCGATTCGAGCCTGGTGGTGGCGGCTGCCGCGCGCGAATCGCGGCGCCCCGTCAAGACCTTTACCGTCACGCTGCCGGGAAGCATGCTCGACGAATCGCGCCATGCCGGCATCGTCGCGCGCCACTTCGGCACCGAGCATCATGAATTGCCGCTGGCCGACGCAGGTCTCGGCGCGCTCGATGATTTTGCATCGCTCGTGGACGAGCCGATCGCCGACTCCTCGCTCATCCCCAGCTTTCTCCTCTCGCGCCTCACCCGGCGGCACGTGACGGTGGCGCTCGGGGGCGATGGCGGCGACGAGCTGTTCGGCGGCTATGCCGACTACGTGCAGGCGCTCGAAGACCAGCGCCGCACCGGCTGGGTTCCGCCAGCACTGCTTCGAGCGGTTTCGGATATCGCGGGCCGGCTGCCCGCCGGCGTGAAGGGCAGGAATCGCCTGTTTTCGCTGCGGGGTGGCGCGCACCAGCAAATCATCTGGGGTTCGCCCTATTTCGACACGGCGCTTCGCCGCAGGCTTTACTCTCCCGACGTGCTGGCGACACTGGGCAGCGACCTCGCCAGGCCGGAGCAATCCCTGCTGCGCCTGTTCGAAACCGGGCGCGACCCGGTGGATGCGATGACGCGCACCCATTTCGGCAGCATCCTGCCCGATGACTTTCTGGCGAAGGTCGACCGCGCAAGCATGGCGGTCGCGCTCGAGATGCGCGCGCCATTTCTCGATCACCGCATGCTGGAGTTCGCGTTCGGACGGGTGCCGGACGAGTGGAAAGTACGGGGCGTGGAAACGCGGCGCCTGCAGAAACTATTGGCGAAGCGGCTGCTGCCGCCGGCGCTCGATCTGGATCGCAAGCAGGGTTTTTCGATCCCGCTGGACGACTGGTTGCGCGCTGACGGATGCCGGCGCGTCCGCGAGCATGCGGAAGCATTGCCCGCGTTCCTGAAACGGGAAGAAATCAACGCTCTTATAATGGGCCTGGAGAGCGGCCGCGCCAACGGCGCCCGCCTTTATGCATTGATGGTCCTGGGCATCGCGCTGAAGAACCTTGGGCTCGGCTCCGCATGACACCGCTCATCTCCGTCTGCATCCCGGCCTACAACCGCGCGGACCTGCTCGCCCCGCTGCTGGACTCGATACTCGCGCAGGATTTCCCGGATGTTGAAGTGGCGATCTGCGAAGACGCATCGCCGGAGCGCGCCCGCATCGCCGAAGTTGTGCGCCGCTACGAGTCCCGCGCGGCCGGCCGCATGCGCTATTTCGAAAACGAAAAGAACCTCGGCTACGACGGCAACCTGCGCCGCCTCATCGAGCGCGCCACCGGACGCTATTGCCTGTTCATGGGCAACGACGACCTGATGTGCCCCGGGGCGCTCGCGGCGGTGGCCGATGCGCTCAAGCGTCACGACGGGATCGGGGTGCTGGTGCGCAGCTACGCGGATTTCGACGAAACCCCGGAGCGCATCGGCCAGGAATTCAGGTATTTTCCCGAGGAAATGTTCTTCCCGGCCGGGGCCGGGACCATTGCGACCCTGTTCCGCCGCTCGACGGTGATCTCGGGAATGGTGATACAGCGGGAGGCCGCCCTGCGTCATGCCACCACCCGGTTCGACGGCACGCTGCTCTACCAGCTCTGGCTGGTCGGCAACATCCTGGCGGACATGAACGGCGTGTTCCTGCCGCAGATCCTGGTGCTGAGGCGCAACAACATTCCGCCGGACTTCGGCAACAGCGAATCCGAGCGCGGCAAGTTCGTGCCGCGCGAGCACACGCCGGAATCGTCGCTGCACTTCATGCGCGGCGTGCTGGATATCGCGGCCGCGATCGAGCAGGAGCGGAACGTTCGCGTTTATGCCGCGATACTGAGCGACTACAGCAACTACTCTTACCCGTTTCTCGCGATCCAGGCCGGCAAGCCTGCCGCGACGTTCATCCGTTACTGGTGGCGGCTCGGAGCGATGGGCTTCGCGCGCAGCCTGCCGTTCCACCTTTATTTCCTCGCCCTGCTCGCGCTGGGCCCGAAGCGGGTCGAGCGCATCGTGCAATACATCAAGAAAAAGCTGGGCCACACCCCGGCGATCGGCAACGTTTACAAAGGCCGCTCGGTTTGAAGATCCTGGTCGCGGGCGACTGGCACTCGGAACTGCACGAGGAAACCGTGTTCCAGGCGTTCCGCAAGCTCGGGCACGACGTGGCGCGGTTCTCCTGGCACGAGCACTTCCGCGACGGGACGGCACTCGGCCGCCCGTGGCGGCGCGCGCAGAACAAGTTCGTGGCCGGGCCGCTGGTGGCGCGGATCAATCGCGAGTTGGCCGCGGCCGCAGCGGCGTTCGGGCCCGACCTCGTGTTCGTCTACCGCGGCACCCATATCACCCCGGGCGCGCTGCTCGAGATCCGGCGCCGCTGCCCGCAAGCGCGCCTGGTCAGCTACAACAACGACGACCCGTTCGGACCCGGCCAGCCGCGCTGGCTGTGGCGCCATTTCCTGGCGTGCCTCCCGCATTGCGATCTCGTGTTGGCGTACCGTCACAGCAACGTCGAGGAATTCCGCCGGGCCGGCGCCCGGCGCGTCGAACTGCTGCGCTCGTGGTACTGCGAGGAGCGCAATCACCCGGTTACGCTGGATGCCCGCGAACGGGAACGATTCGATTGCGACGTGGTGTTCGTCGGCCATTACGAGGATGACGGCCGCGTCGCCTGCCTGGAGGAGGTCGCGCGCAACGGCTGGCGGCTGCGCCTTTTCGGGCCCGGCTACGACTGGGACCCGGTGATCGCCCGCTCGGAGCCGCTGCGCAGCCAGGCCCCGGTGCAGCTGGTGTGGGGGGAGGACTACAACCGGGCATTGTGCGGCGCGAAAGTGGCGCTGTGCTTCTTCTCCCGGCTCAACCGCGATACCTACACGCGACGATGTTTCGAAATCCCCGCAACCGGTACCATGCTGCTTTCAGAGCACTCCGACGACCTCGCGGGCCTGTTCCGCGAAGGCGCGGAGGCCGATTACTTCCGCACGCGCGAGGAAATGGTCGCAAAACTCAGGACGTATCTCGGCGACGATGCGCGTCGCCAGGCGGTGGCGCAGGCGGGCCGCCGCCGGGTCACGGCTGACGGCCACGACGTCGTCTCGCGCATGCGCCAGGTGCTGCAATGGGTCGCCGCCCTTCCGGCGCGGGAGAAGACATGACATTTGAGGCGGAATCGGCTGCCATGAGGCTGTGCCGGCGCGCCGGCCTCGAGCGGCTCGCCTGGTCCCTGCGGCGGCTGCACTGCCCGGTCGGTCCCGACGCGCTCGTGCTCGAAGTCGGCTCGGGCGGCAACCCCTATCCACGCGCCAACGTGTTGCTCGACGCCTACGAAACGACGCGCGAGCGCCACTGGGTGCCGTTGAAAGCCGACCGGCCGGTCGTGCTGGGCTATACCGAGAACCTTCCTTTCCGCGATGGGGCGTTCGATTTCGTCATCGCTTCCCACGTGCTCGAACACTCCCCCGATCCCGCCCGTTTCCTTGCCGAGCTGCAGCGCGTTGCCCGCGCCGGGTACATCGAAACACCCGACGCTTTCATGGAACGGCTGAATCCCTACCGCGACCACCGCCTGGAAGTGACGTCTCGCGACGGCACGCTGGTCATCCGCAAGAAAACAACGTGGAACGCGGACGCCGACCTCGTCGCGCTGTACGAGCACGCGGCCAAGCCGGCCGTCGTGCGCGAACTGATCCCGCGGCGGCCGTTCGCCTTCCACATGCGCTACTACTGGAATGAGCGCATCCCGCACGTGATCGTGAACCCGGAGGCGGACGCGAACTGGCCGGCGCCGCCCGACGCCGCGGGAACGCGGCCTGCCGCGGTCTCCGCCCTGCGGCAAGCCGTCGCCGATGCGGCGCGCGGCCTGTTCTCGCAGGGCTCGCGCAATCGCGGCATCGAACTGGTGGCGCTGATGCGATGCCCGCGCTGCCACGGCACGCGGCTGCACGCCGGGACCGGCGGGATAAAATGCGGCGACTGCCAGACGGAGCACCCCGTGCGCAACGGTATTCCCGTGATGACCGCCCCGGCCCGCGCATGAGAAACATGGCGCGCCGGCTGTCCGACGCCATCACCCGGATGATCGGCTACGCCCGGCGCGGGCGACGGATCGTTCCCGTGGTCAACCGCAGCGACGGGCGCGTTTGCGTGAACCTGGGCTGCGGGCTCGCGGTGGCGCCGGGCTGGGTCAACGTCGACGCGAGCCTGAACGCGCTGGTCGCGGGATGGCCCATGCCGATGCTGCGGTTGCTCCACCGGCTTTCCGGAGCAAGCCAGTACTATAGTGTTGAAGAGTATTGCCGCATCCTGTCGGAGAACGCCTTCATCCACCACGACCTCGCCCATAGCATCCCGCTGGTGGACGGCTGCGCGGACGTGGTCTATACCTCCCACTTCCTCGAGCACGTGTTTCGCCCGGACGCCGGGAAAGTGCTGCGGGAATCGCACCGCGCGCTGAAGCCGGGCGGGCTGATCCGCGTCTGCGTGCCCGACCTCGCCTACGCGATCTCCCTCTACGCCGCCGGAAAAAAGCACGAGATGCTGGAGCACTTTTTCTTCGTCGAGGACCTCGCGAGCTTCCATGCGCGACACAAGTACTTGTACGACTTCGAGCTGCTCAAGGCCGCGCTCGAGGAGGCGGGCTTCAGCCAGGTGACTCGCCGCAGCTACCGGTCGGGAGCAGCCCCCGACGCGGACATCCTCGACCGCTATCCCGAGGAAACGCTGTTCGTCGAGGCGATCAAGTGACGCCGCCGCGTCGCGGTCGAGCCTGAACGATGTGCGGCATCGTCGGTCGCCTGAATTTTGACGGCTCGCCCGTCGACCCGTCGCGTCTCACCCGCGCCCGCGACCTGCTCGCGCACCGCGGGCCCGACGGCGAAGGACTGCGCGTCGACGGCCCAGTCGGCTTCGGCCACCGCAGGCTCGCCATCCTCGACCTCTCCGGGCGCGGCGCCCAGCCGATGGCGGACGCTTCCGGCCGCATCTGGATCACCTACAACGGGGAGATCTACAACTTCCGCGAATTGCGCGCCGAGCTGGCCGCGGCCGGACACCGCTTCCAGTCGGAGAGCGATACCGAGGTCATCCTCGCCGCCTACCGGCAATGGGGCATCGACTGTCTGCAGCGGCTGAACGGCATGTTCGCGTTCGGGCTGTGGGATGGCGAGCGCCAGACTCTCTTCCTCGTCCGCGACCGCCTGGGCGTGAAACCCCTTTACTGGCACGCCGGCACGGCGGCCGTGACGTTCGCCTCCACCCTGAAACCTTTCGCGGCATTCGACGACATCGGGCGCGACCTCGACGAGGACGCCCTCGGGCTGTATTTCCAGCTCATGTACGTGCCCGCGCCGAAGTCCGTCTACCGCGGCATCAACAAGCTGTTGCCGGGACGTTATCTCGCCGTCGGCCGGAACGGCGCGGTGAGCGAGCATGTTTACTGGCGGCTTAAGCCGCAGGCGCCGTTCCGCGGCCCGGAAGACGAAGCGCTCGATCAATTGGGCGGACTGCTGCGCTCCAGCGTGCAGCACCGGCTGGTGAGCGACGTGCCGCTCGGCGCCTTCCTGTCGGGCGGCATCGACTCCAGCACGGTCGTGGCGCTGATGCGCGAAACGGCCGGCGATGTGCGCACCTACACCATCGGTTTCGAAGACCCGCGCTACGACGAAGCACCCCATGCCCGGGCGGTCGCCGACCACCTTGGCACGCGCCACACCGAGGCGACCGTGACGGCCGCGGACCTGCTGGCGCTGGCCGGGGACGTGCCGGATCACTACGACGAGCCGTTCGCGGACGCCTCGGCCATCCCGACGCTGGCGCTCTCGCGCATGACGAGGCGCGACGTAACGGTGGCGCTTTCGGGCGATGGCGGCGACGAGCTCTTCTGCGGCTACCCCTATTACGATTACCTGCGCCGGCTCGAACCGGCGCGAGTGCTTGCTGCTCCCTTCAGGCCGCTGCTCAACCTGATGGCCGCTGCGCCGCTGCCGTACCGGGCCCAGATGGGCCTGCGCGCGCTCGGCCGGGCCGACACGGAATCGCTCTACGCCTACATGCGCGGGCCGCTGAAAGCGCGGGAGTACGGCGAACTGCTCCGCAAGGCGTTCCCCGGCGCCGGCGCGCTGTTGCGCGAAGTGCTGGAGCGGGAAGTGCCGGCCGGCGGACTCATCGAGCGCTACATGGACCTGGACCTGCGCTCGTACCTGGTCGACGACATACTGGTGAAAGTGGACCGCGCTTCGATGGCGTTCGGTCTCGAAGCGCGCAACCCGTTCCTGGATTATCGCGTCGTGGAGTTCTGCCGCAGCCTGCCGCTCGCGTTGAAGTGCCCGGGCGGCGAACCCAAGCACCTGCTCAAGAAGCTGCTTGGACGCTATTTGCCCCGGGCGCTGTTCGACCGGCCCAAGGCGGGCTTCGAAGTGCCGATCCGCGCGTGGTTCCGCGGCGAGTTGCGCCAGGCGGTGGAAGAAACCGTCATCGGCGGCCACCTCGCGCGCAGCGGCTATTTCGACCGTGGCGCACTCGAGCGCATCGTCGCGCAACACGTGTCCGGCGCCCAGAACCACGAAAGCATGCTGTGGGCGATCATGGTGTTCGAGCGCTGGCACGAGCGTCATCATGGCGCCTAGAACGCTGCTCATCGATGGTCTCGCCGCCTGGACCGGCGGGCAGGTCACGCGCCTGCGCGCGTTCCTCGAGCGTTTCCGGCAATACGATACGGATTCACGCCTGGTGGTGCTCGAAGAAAACGGCAACGCCGCGAAATTGTGCGCCGGCAGAACCGACATCGAATTCGTCAGCGTCGGGAACCGCCTGCCGGCCGGCTATGCCCGCGCGCTGAAACGCGCCGCCTGGCAGGGCATGCGCCTGCCGTCGCTCGCCCGCTCTCTGGGCGCAAGCGCCTACCTGTCGTTCTCGCACGACCTGCCGTCGCGGCTGCCCGCCGGAATCGGGACTATTGTCGGCGTTTCCAACCTGGCCCCTTTCTCGAAGGAAGCAGGCGAGGCGGAAGTCCGTCTCGGCGCGAAGCTGCGGCTCGCGTTGCTGCGCCGGCGCATCCTGTCGTCGTGCGGGCGGGCGACGCGCGTCATCGCCCTCTCCGAAACGTGCCGCACGATCCTGGTCCGGCATGGCGTGGATGCCGCGAAGATCGCCGTGATCCCGAACGGCGTGGAGCCGCCGCGGGAACCAGCGCGCGAAGAGCAGGACGCGCACCTGGCCGCATGGAGAATCCGGCGCCCTTACCTGCTCTATGTTTCGCATTTTTATCGCTACAAGAATTTCGAGCGCCTGGTGGCGGCCTATGCATCGCTGCCGGCGGCGGTGCGCAAGACATACGACCTGGTGCTGGCGGGCGCCCCTTACGATGACGGTTACCATGCCCAGATACAGGATCTCGCGCGCGATCCCGGCGTTTCCGGGCAAGTGATCATCGTTAACGGGGCCAAGGATTCCGGCCTCGCGACGCTGTACCTGCGTTGCGCGCTGTTCGTTTTCCCCTCGCTCATCGAGAACAGCCCCAATATCCTGCTCGAAGCCATGGCGGCCGGTGCGCCGGTGCTCGCGAGCAGCATCGCGCCCATGCCCGAGTTCGGCGGCGACGCGGTCGACTACTTCGACCCGTTGTCGCAGGACTCCATCGCCGAGGCCATCCAGCGCGCGCTTTCCGACCCTGCCCGACTTGCCCGATTGCGCACGCGCGGCCGCAGCCGTGCTGGCGGCTATTCCTGGGACAGTTTCACGCGCCGCGTCGTCGAGCTGTACCGCGGCCTGCCATGAACGTCCTCGTCGTCAGCCAGTACTACTGGCCGGAGAATTTCCGGGTCAACGATCTTGCCGAAGCGCTCGCGGTACGCGGCCACCGGGTTACCGTGCTGACCGGGCTGCCGAACTACCCGGCAGGCCGACTGTTCGAAGGCTATCGTTGCACCGGGCCCTACGGCGAGGAGCGCAGCGGGGTGCGCGTGGTGCGAGTGCCGCTCGTCACGCGCGGCGATGGCGGCCGCGTACGGCTGGCGCTCAATTATCTTTCGTTTGCTGCGGCGGCGAGCCTGCTCGGGCCGCTGCGGCTCGGCCGCGGCTTCGACGTGATCTTCGTGCACGAACCTTCGCCCGTCACCGTCGGACTGCCCGCGATCGCCATGAAATGGCTCACCGGCGCCCCCATCGTGTTCTGGGTACTGGACCTGTGGCCGGAGAGCGTCGCCGCAACCGGCGCGATCAGCTCGCCGCGGTTGCTCGGCTGGATCTCGAGGCTGGTGCGTTTCATTTACCGGCGCTGCGACCGGATACTCGTTTCCTCGCGCGGCTTCATCCCCAAGGTGGTGTCCTCGGGCGGCGGAGAAGGACGGATTCATTACTTCCCGAACTGGGCGGAGCCTCTCTATGAGCCGCGGCCGCGCACGACCCCGCCGCCCGTGCCGCTGCCGGACGGCTTCCGCGTGATGTTCGCGGGCAACGTCGGCGCCGCGCAGGACTTTCCGGCGATACTCGACGCGGCGGAGCAACTGAAAGCGGAGTCTCGCATCCACTGGGTGGTCCTCGGTGAGGGCCGCATGCTCGACTGGGTGCGCAGCGAGATCGCGCGGCGCGGCCTTGCCGCCACGGTCCACCTGCTCGGCCAGCATCCCGCTCCGTCGATGCCGGCCTTCTTTGCTCATGCCGACGCCATGCTGGTGAGCCTCTCCGACGATCCCGTGTTCGCGCTCACCGTCCCCGCGAAAGTGCAGGCTTACCTCGCGTGCGGGCGCCCGATCCTCGCGATGCTGGACGGCGAAGGCGCGCGCGTGGTCCAGGAAGCGCGGGCCGGCATCGTCTGCCCTCCCGGCAACGGTGCCGCCCTCGCGCAGGCAGTGCTCGCTCTCGCCCGCATGAGCGACGCCGAGCGCGAACGGTTCGGCGCCAACGGGCTCGCCTGCTCCCGCGCGGAGTTCGACCGGGATGCGCTGATGGGCCAGCTCGAACACTGGCTCGCTGCGGCCGCGCATACGCAACCCATTCAAAATACGGGAAAAAAAACGTAGAATGCGGCTTTAGGGGGATTTCCGATGGCGCACCCGATGCGGGGCAAGACGCTTCTGATCACCGGCGGGACCGGCTCGTTCGGCCGGGCCGTGCTCGGTTCCCTGCTCGGCAAGGGACTGAAGGAGATCCGCATCTTCTCGCGCGACGAGCTGAAGCAGGAGCAGATGCGCCTCGAGCTCAACGACCCGCGGGTGAAATTCCTGATCGGCGACGTGCGCAGCCGCGACAGCGTGGATGCGGCGATGGGCGGCGTCGACTACGTCTTCCACGCCGCCGCGCTGAAGCAGGTGCCGTCCTGCGATTTCTTTCCGATGCAGGCGGTCTACACCAACGTCATCGGCAGCCACAACGTGGTCGAGTCCGCAATCGCGCACCGGGCCGGGCGCGTAGTCTGCCTCTCGACCGACAAGGCGGTCTACCCGGTCAACGCCATGGGCATGACCAAGGCCCTCATGGAGAAGGTGGCACAGGCCGCGATGCGCGCCACTGCCGGGGGCACCGTCGTGCTGAACGTGCGCTACGGCAACGTCATGTATTCCCGCGGCTCGGTGATCCCGCTGTTCGTCAGGCAAATCGGGGCGGGTGGGCCGATCACGGTGACCGAGCCCGGCATGACGCGTTTCCTGCTGCCCCTGGCGCAGGCGATCGATCTCGTCATGTTCGCCTTCGCGCACGGCGAGGCCGGCGACATTTTCGTCCGCAAGGCCCCCGCCTGCACGGTCGCGGACCTCGTCACGGCCCTGCAGAACCTGTTCCGCAGCCGCGTCCCGGTCAAGGTGATCGGGATGCGCCACGGGGAAAAGATCTACGAAACGCTCGCCACGCGCGAGGAGCTGCGCCGCTCGGAGGACATGCGTGACTACTACCGCGTGCGCATGGACGACCGCGACCTCAACTACAGGAAATATTTCACCGAGGGCGACACGCGCGAGGCGGCGACCGAAGATTACACCTCGCACAACACGCAGCGCCTCACCGTGAAGCAGGTGGAAAGCCTGCTGCTCCGCCTGCCGGAGATCAGGAACGACCTGGCGAGCCGGCGCAAGCGCCGGCGGCGATGACCATCAGGATCGGCATCACCGGGGCGGACGGCTTCCTCGGCTGGCACCTGCGCGTGCACCTGCTGCCGCAGGCGGACGTCAGCGTGACTTGCGCCGGCCGCAGCGTGTTTGCCGACCCCGCCAGGCTCAGGACTTTCGTCGCCGGGTGCGACGCGATCGCCCACTTCGCCGGCGTGAACCGGGGTGAGGATCGCGACGTCGAGGCCGGCAACGTCGCCGTCGCCCGCACGCTGACGGATGCATTGAGCGCCGCGGCTGCCCGCCCTCACGTCGTCTACGCCAATTCGACCCACTGCGAGCGGGACACCGCCTATGGCCGCTCCAAGCGCCGCGGCGCGGAGCTGCTCGCCGAGTGGGCGGCCCACGCCGGCGCGCGATTCACCAATCTCGTGCTGCCCCACGTCTACGGCGAGGGCGGCCGCCCGAACTACAACTCGGTGGTGGCCACCTTCTGCCACGAACTGGCGGCGGGCCGAGCCCTGCGCATGTCGAAAGAGGGAGATCTCGAGCTCGTCCACGCGCAGGAGGTCGCGGCGGAAGTGATCGCCTGCGTGCGGCAGATGAAGACCGGGGAAACAAGACTCGCCGGCGCGCCGCTGCGGGTGAGCGCGCTGATCGAACGGCTGCAGTCCTTCGCGTCCCAGTACGGGAACCAGGTGATCCCACGGCTCGACAGCCTGCTCGACCTCGGCTTGTTCAACACCTATCGCGCCTGTCTCTTCCCGGCGCATTACCCGGTCGCGCTGGCATTGCGCAGCGACGCGCGCGGCGCGTTGTTCGAAGGGGTCAGAACCCTGCACGGCGGTCAGTGCTTCATTTCCACCACGCATCCCGGCGTGACTCGCGGCAATCACTATCACAGCCGCAAGATCGAGCGCTTCCTGGTGCTCGCCGGCGAGGCGTCGATCCGGCTGCGCAGGCTGCTGTCGCCGCAAGTGCACGAGTTCCGCGTCTCTGGCGGGACGCCGTGCTACATTGACATGCCGACCTTCCACACCCACGACATCACCAACACCGGAGCGGGAGAACTCGTCACGCTGTTCTGGTCCCACGAGCTCTACGACCCCGGCCAACCCGATACCTACGCGGAAAAAGTCTGAGCGATGAAGAAACTCAAGGTCATGACCGTCGTCGGCACGCGGCCCGAGATCATCCGGCTCTCCCGGGTCATCGCCTGCCTCGACCGCTACACCGATCACGTGCTGGTGCATACCGGCCAGAACTACGACCCCGAGCTGAACGACGTCTTCTTCCGCGAGCTCAAGCTGCGCAAGCCGCGCCACTTCCTCAAGGCCGCCGGCAAGAGCGCCGCGCAGACCATCGGCAACGTGCTCATTCGCGTCGACCCGGTGCTGGTGAAGGAGCGCCCCGATGCGCTGCTCGTGCTGGGCGACACCAACAGCTGCCTGGCCGTGATCGCCGCCAAGCGGCGCAAGATCCCGGTGTTCCACATGGAAGCCGGCAACCGCTGCTTCGACCAGCGCGTGCCGGAAGAATTGAACCGCGCCGTCGTCGACCACCTCGCGGACATCAACCTGACCTACAGCGATCTCGCGCGCGAATACCTGCTGCGCGAAGGCCTGCCGCCGGAGCGGGTCATCAAGACCGGCAGCCCGCTCTACGAAGTGCTGCGGCACTACGCGCCCCCGATCGAGCGCTCGGGCGTGCTCAAAAGGCTGAAACTCAAGCCCCTGGATTATTTCCTCGTCAGCTGTCATCGCGAGGAGAACGTGGACGACGAGGCGCGGCTCGGGCGCTTCGCGCGACTGCTCAGCCAGGTGGCCGGTTCGCAGGGGAAACGGGTCATCGTGTCCACCCATCCGCGCACGCGCCTGCGCATCGAAAAAGCGGAGATCCGTTTCGATGCCGGCGTCGAGCTGCACAAGCCGTTCGGCTACTTCGATTACGTGAAGCTGCAGCAGAATGCGGCCGCGGTGCTCTCCGACAGCGGCACGATCACGGAGGAATCCTCCATCCTCAACTTCCCCGCTCTCAACATCCGCGACGCGCACGAACGTCCCGAGGGCATGGAGGAAGGCGCCGTGATGCTGACCGGCCTCGACCCGGACCGGGTGATGCAGGCGCTCCGGGTGCTCGCCGACCAGCCGCGCGGGGGCGAACGCATGCTGCGCATGGTGCGCGACTACGAGGCGCCCAATGTCTCGCAAAAAGTGGTGCGCCTCATCCTGAGCTACACCGACTACGTCAACCGCAAAGTGTGGTCAAAGAACCCCTAAGCAGCGTTCGGCGACCGCATCGATGAGCGCCGAAACGGCCCAGCCGCTGGCCCGCGGGGCGGACCGAGTGGCGCACTGGTCCGCTGTCGCGCTCGGCATCTCGATCCCGATCTCGGTCGCGCTCGACAACATCCTGCTCGCCCTGCTCTTCATCGGCTGGCTCGCCGGCGGCGCCTATGCCGGGAAGCGGGACGCGGTCCGGGATAATGGCGCGGCACTCGCGGCGCTCGCGCTGTTTGCGGTGCTTGCCGCCGGGACGCTCTACGGCGACCGCTATCCCGGCGACGCGCCGGGTTACCTCGGCAAGTACATCGACCTGCTCGCAATCCCGGTCCTGGTTTTCGTGTTTCGCGACGCGCGCCGCCGCGAGCAGGCGCTGGCCGCGCTCGCCGCGGGCCTGGCGCTGACGCTCGCGATCTCCTACTTCGTCAAGCTCGGGTTCGTGCCGCAAGTAAAGCCGCTCGCGCCCGACCTGGCGAACCCGCTCGCCTTCAAGTACAAGCTCACGCACAACATACTCATGGCGTTCGCGGCATTCCTGTACGCCAATCTGGCCGCGCGCGCGGCGTCAACGGCCTGGCGCCGGATATGGCTTGCGCTGTCGCTGCTCGCCGCCGTCAACGTCACGTTCCTGGTGGACGGGCTCACGGGACAACTCATGCTCGGCGTCTTCATTCTCTACGGCGGCTACCTCTGGAAAGGCTGGCGCGGCCTGGCCGCCGCGTTCGCGGCCGCGGTCCTGGCCGCGGTGCTGCTCGCCGCCGCTTCCGAACCGTTGCGCACGCGGCTCGACAAGATCGGACCGGAATTCACCGAGTGGCGCGCAGGCCATGCGCGGGACGATTCTTCGGTCGGAATCCGGCTCGACCTCTACAACGCGAGCCTCGCCATCGTGCGCGATCACCCCCTGCTGGGAGTCGGCACTGGCGGCTACCCCAAGGCCTATGCCGAGCGCGCGCAGAATGCCGGCTCGCGCAACCCGCACAGCGAGTACCTGTTGATCGCCGTTCAAACCGGGCTGGCGGGTCTCGCCGTCCTGCTTGGGCTCTTTTACGTTCAGTGGCGGCTCGCGGCGCGGCTGCCAACGATCGAATCGCGGCTGGCGCGCGGACTGGTGCTGGCGATGATCGTCGGTTGCCTGTTCAATTCCATGCTGCTCGACCACACCGAAGGTCTGCTTTTCGCCTGGCTGACTGGCGTGCTCTACGGCGGGCTCCAGTCACCTCGACCAGGAAACCCCGGTCCCGAAGCCTGAAACGCAGCGCCCGACCCACCTGCCGCCAATCCGGCCAAATCCACCGCCTGTCAGCGCATGCCCTGCGAATAGCCCCGGCCCCCGCCTGACCGGGCATCCCAATCGGCATTTGTTCCTCCCGTCCGGGAAGACTCGTGGGTATCGTTTTGAAAAATTTGGGGTTTTAGCTAGAATGCCTATCCCCTTCACCCTCTTATTCAGGGGCAACCGCAGTGGCCGGATCGAAGCATCCCATTGATGTCGTGCTGGTCAATCCCGGCAGTCGCATCGCCGTGTACCAGCAGTTGGGCGACCGCTATTCGGCGATCGAGCCTCCCTCCCTCGCGGGACTGTTCGCGACCTACCTGAGGAAGCACGGCCTGTCGGTGGCGATCGTGGACGCGCCGGCGCTGAACCTCTCCCCGGCCGGCGTGGCCGAGACCCTGCGCGACAACTTCGAGCCCGCGCTGATCGTGATGGTGGTGTACGGCTTCCAGCCCTCGGCCTCCACCCAGAACATGACGGCGGCCGGCGAGACCTGCTCGGCCATCAAGGCGCTGCGCGGCGACTGGCGCATCCTGATGACCGGCACGCACCCCGCCGCGCTGCCCGAGCGCACGCTGCTCGAGGAAAAAATCGATTTCGTCTGCGACCGCGAGGGACCGGAGACGATCCGGCTGGTGACGCAGGCGCTGAAAGCCCGTTCCGGCGATTTCTCGAAGATCCCGAGCCTGTGGTACCGCGACGGAGCCGCGATCCGGTCCAACACGCCGGGCGAGCTGATGGACGACCTCGATGGGGAAATGCCCGGGGTGGCCTGGGACCTGCTGCCGATGAAACAGTACCGCGCGCACAACTGGCACTGCTTCGAGCACATCCACGACCGCCAGCCGTACGTGTCGATGCACACCAGCCTGGGCTGCCCGTACAAGTGCACGTTCTGCTGCATCAACGCGCCCTTCGGCAAGCCGTCCTACCGCCTGTGGTCGCCGGATTCCGTGATCCGGGAGATCGACCTGCTGGTGGACCAGCACGGCGTGAAGAACATCAAGTTCGTGGACGAGATGTTCGTGCTGAACCGCAGCCACGTGCTCGGCATCTGCGACCGGATAATCGAACGCGGCCACGACCTCAACATCTGGGCTTACGCCCGTGTCGACACCGTCAAGGACGAGTTCCTCGACCAGCTCGCCCGCGCCGGTTTTCGCTGGCTCGCGCTCGGCATCGAGTCCGGCAGCAAGCACGTGCGTGACGGCGTCGAGAAGGGGCGCTTCGGCTCGACAGACATTCTCAAGGTGGTGCGCAAGATCCAGGCTGCCGGCATCAACGTCATCGGCAACTACATCTTCGGCCTGCCCGACGACACGCACGAGTCCATGCAGGAAACGCTCGACCTCGCGCTCGAGGCCAACTGCGAGTTCGCCAATTTCTATTGCGCAATGGCCTACCCCGGCTCCAAGCTCTACGCCATGGCGGTGGAGAAAAAATGGCAGCTGCCGGACTCCTGGATCGGCTACTCGCAGCACAGCTATGAGGCCCTGCCGCTGCGCACCGACGCGCTGACCAGCGCGGAAGTGCTGAAATTCCGGGACGACGCCTTTCACCGCTACTTCACCGATGCAAGCTACCTCGGCATGGTGCAGCGCAAGTTCGGCGAGGACGTCGTCGCCCACCTGCGCGACATGACCAGGATCCGCCTGAAGAGGAAGCTGCTCGAGCCGACCGTCGTTACCGCGTAGTTGCCCGATGATCGTCACCCGCACTCCCTTTCGCATCTCGTTCTTCGGCGGCGGCACCGATTACCCGACCTGGGTGCGGCGCCACGGCGGCGCGGTGCTCGCGACCTCGATCGACAAGTACTGCTACATCAACTGCCGCTACCTGCCGCAGTTCTTCGAGCACAAGTACCGCATCGTCTATTCCCGCATCGAAAACGTCGTCGACGTCTCCGAGATCCAGCACCCGGCGGTGAAAGCGGTGCTGGGCGTCTACGATTGCAAGGACGGACTGGAAATCCACCACGACGGCGACCTGCCCGCCCGCTCCGGCCTGGGCTCGAGCTCCTCGTTCACCGTCGGACTCATCAACGCCATCCACGCGTTGCGCGGCAAGTACATATCCAAGGAAGAGCTGGCGAGCCAGGCGATCCACGTCGAGCAGGAAGTCATCCGCGAGAACGTCGGCTCGCAGGACCAGGTGTCCGCGGCGTTTGGCGGCCTCAATCGCATCGCCTTCCGCCAGGACGGCTCCTTCGACGTGGCCCCGATCGTGTTGCCGGTCGAGCGGCTGGCCGCGCTGCAAAGCCACCTGATGCTGTGCTTCACCGGGCTTTCCCGCATCGCCTCCGAAGTCGCCCAGTCCCAGATCGACAACATGGACAAGCGCGAGAACGAGCTGAAGCACATGCGGGCGCTGGTGGACGAAGCCATCGGCGTGCTGCAGTCGCCGACGACGCCGATCGAGGAATTCGGCAGGCTCCTGCACGAGAGCTGGATGTACAAGCGCCGGCTTTCCGACAGGGTATCGACCTCCGAGATCGACGAGCTCTACGAGGCCGCGCGCGGCATGGGCGCGATCGGCGGCAAGCTGCTGGGCGCGGGCGGCGGCGGTTTTTTCCTGCTGTTCGCGCGGCCGGAGCAGCAGCAGGCGATACGCGAGAAGTTTTCCCGTCTGGTGCACGTGCCGTTCCGCTTCGAGAACGGCGGCAGCCGCGTCGTGCTCTACCAGCCCAGCGGTTT
>CAZOQY010000020.1:17427-20834 GCA_964581835.1 uncultured Streptomycetaceae bacterium
AGATGAGCGTCCGCCACACCTACCAGGGCGAAGGGTTCAGGGGCTGGGAACGCCGCCTGGGCGACTACGACCGCGGCTTCCTTCTCGAACTTTACCGCTCGATGCTGCGCATCCGCATCGTCGAGGAGGAGATCGAGAAGCGCTACCACGAGGACCAGATGAAGACGCCGATCCATCTCGTGATCGGCCAGGAAGCGACCTCGGTCGGCTGCTGCGCCGCGCTGACCGGCGCCGACCTCCTCTACAGCAGCCATCGCACCCACGGCAACTACCTCGCCAAGGGCGGGAGCCTCGAGGCGATGCTGTCGGAGATGTTCTGCCGCGCCAACGGCTGCGCCGGCTCGCGCGGCGGCTCGATGCACCTCATCGACAAGCAGGTCGGCATGGCCGGTACCTCCGCCATCGTGGGCGGCGCGATTCCGCTCGCCACCGGCGCGGCGCTGGCGACGCAGATGCAGAAGCTCGACCGCGTCTGCGCGGTGTTTCTCGGCGAGGCGGCGGCGGAGGAAGGCGTCACCTCGGAGAGCCTCAACTTCGCCGCCGTGAAACGGCTGCCGGTGATTTTCTTCTGCGAGAACAATTTCTACTCGGTGCAGTCGCCGATGGGGCCGCGCCAGCACCCGGAACGCGTGCTGTGGAAATGGGCCGCCGCCTACGGCCTGCACGGCACGCGCGTCGACGGCACCAACGTGCTGGCGGTGCACGAAACGGTGAAGGAAGCGGTCGCGCGCGCGCGCAGCGGCGGCGGGCCGACCTTCATCGAAGCGCCGGTCTACCGCTTTCGCGCGCACGGCGGCGCCGGCGACGACAGCAAGACCGGCTACCGCGACGTCGCCGAGCGCGAGGCGTGGGAGCCGCACTGCCCGATCGCAACCTATTTCGCGTTCCTGAAGAAGGCTGGCCTGATCGACGATGCGGCCCGCAAGCGCATGGAGCAGGAAATCCTGGCGGAAATGCTCGCCGCGCTCGATCATGCCGCCACGAGCCCCAACCCGGTCGAATCCGACCTCTACCGCAACGTCTACGCAAACTGATCTCGAAGCGATGAACTGCGCCTCTCGCCTCTCGCCTCTCGCCTCTCGGAGGTTGCATGCCCTGGGATGAAGGCCTGATCAGCCGGCTGGTGTACGAGGCGCCCAACCCCGCCGAGGGGCGGGTGCTGGGCTACGCGCAAGCCGTCAACGAGGCGCTCGCCATCGCGCTCCAGCACGACCCCGCCGTGTTCGTGCTGGGCCAGGGCGTCGACGACCCGAGCGCGATGTTCGGCTCCACGCGCGGCCTGCAGCAGAAGTTCGGCGCGGAGCGGGTGTTCGACACCCCGCTGTCGGAGGAAGGCATGATGGGCGTGTCGGCCGGCGCGGCGATGAACGGCATGCGCCCGGTCTACATGCACAACCGCCCCGATTTCATCCTGCTGGCAATGAACCAGCTGGTGACGCACGCCGCCAAGATGCATTTCATGGACAACGGCCAGACCACGGTGCCGATGGTGGTGTGGGCGGCGATCGGCCGCGGCTGGGGCTCGGGCGCGCAACACTCGCAGGCGATCCAGGGCATGCTGCTCGGCGTGCCGGGGCTGAAGATCGTGATGCCGTCGACGCCGTTCGACGCCAAGGGGCTGATGCTCGCGGCGATCGAGGACAACAACCCGGTGCTGATCTTCGAGCACCGCTGGCTCATGAAGAAGGACGGCGTGGTGCCCGAGGGCTTCTACACCGTGCCGCTCGGCAAGGGCGTCTACCGCCGG
This sequence comes from uncultured Streptomycetaceae bacterium, assembly GCA_964581835.1. GTDB lineage: Bacteria > Pseudomonadota > Gammaproteobacteria > Burkholderiales > SG8-41 > SG8-41. The sequence goes on from CAZOQY010000020.1 coordinate 19,175, forward strand.
CGCGGCGCCGATCTCACCATCGCCGGCGCCTCGCACACGCTCGAGCTCGCGCTCGCCGCGACGAACAAGCTCGCCGCCGAGGGCATCGAGGCGGAGGTGATCGACCTGCGCACGCTGAAGCCGCTCGACGAGGCGATCGTCGAGGAATCGCTGCGCAAGACCGGACGGCTCCTCGCGGTGGACACCGCGTGGTCGGCCGGCGGCGTCTGCGCCGAGCTGGGCTGCCTCGCCGCGGAAAAATGGTTCAGGCACCTGCGCGCGCCGGTGCGCCGCATCGGCCTCCCAGACATCCCGACGCCCGCCGGCTACACGCTGGAGCAGTTCTACTACCCCGACGTCGAGCGCATCAGCAGCGTGATGCGCGAGATGTGCGGCAAATGAGCCCGTCGCTCGTCACCCGTCACTCGTCACGGAAATAAATGTTCTACGACCTCGCCAGCAGCTCCTGGGGCCCTGAAGAAATCGCCGCCATGCAGCGAGTGATCGAGTCCGGCCGTTTCACCATGGGCGAGAACGTGAAACGCTTCGAGGAGGCGTTCCGCGAGAAGTTCGGAGTCAGGCACGCTTTCATGGTGGGCTCCGGCTCCGCCGCCAACCTTGTCGGCATCGCCGCGCTGTTCTACGTCAAGGACCGCGCCCTCAGGCGTGGCGACGAGGTCATCGTTCCCGCTGTCGCATGGGCGACAACCTATTACCCCCTGCAGCAGTACGGGCTGAGGCTCAGGTTCGTCGACTGCGAGCTCGACACGCTCAACATCGACGTGTCGCGGCTGGAGGAAGCACTGACCCCGCGCACCCGTATGGTGATGGCCGTCAGCATACTGGGCAACCCCTGCGCACTCGACAAGCTGCGTGCGTTCTGCGACCGCCACGGACTGTACCTGTTCGAAGATAATTGTGAATCGATGGGCGCCTTGCTGAACGGAAAACCCGCGGGCACATTCGGCGACATTGGGACATTCAGCACTTTCTTCTCGCATCACATATCGACCATGGAAGGCGGCATGGTCGTCACCAACAATACCGAGATCTATCACGTCGCCAAGTCCATTCGTGCACACGGCTGGACGCGCGACCTGCCAGCGGACACGACCATTTACGACAGGCATGAAGATGAGTTCTTCGAAGCCTACCGTTTTATCCTGCCCGGCTACAACACCCGCCCGCTTGAACTCTCGGGCGCCGTCGGCGTAGAGCAGTTGAAGAAACTCGACGCGATGATCGAGATGCGGCGGCATAATGCCGCCCTGTTCCAGAAGCTCTTCGCGAACGACGAGCGCTTCATCATCCAGCGAGAGAACGGCAAGAGCTCGTGGTTCTGCTTTACCGTCGTGCTAAACCCAGAATATGCCATCGACAGGGCCAGGGTCATGACCGCGCTGAAAGCCGCGGACATTGATTTCCGCGTGATTACCGGAGGAAATTTCCTGCGTCATGACGTGATCAAGTACTTCGATTACGACTGCGTCGGCAGAATCGTCAACGCAGACCTCGTGCACGACCGCGGCTTTTTCGTTGGTAACCATCCCCACGACCTCACGCCGCAGATCGAGCGCCTGCGGGAAGTGCTCGACCGCGCGGCGCGGTAGTTCGTAATAGACAGGATTAACAGGATTTACAAGATTAGTACGAACATCGTGGAAAGCCGTTTTTTAATCCT
>CAZOQY010000021.1:0-19450 GCA_964581835.1 uncultured Streptomycetaceae bacterium
TGCAGGAGCGCATCACCTCGACCAAGGTCGGCTCGATCACCTCGATCCAGGCGGTATACGTGCCTGCGGACGACTTGACCGATCCCTCGCCCGCAACCACCTTCGGCCACTTGGATGCGACGGTCGTGCTGTCCCGCGACATCGCCTCGCTCGGCATCTATCCCGCGGTCGACCCGCTCGACTCCACTTCGCGCCAGGTCGACCCCAATACCATCGGTGAAGATCACTACAACACCACGCGCGCGGTGCAGGCGACCCTGCAGCGCTACAAGGAACTGCGCGACATCATCGCCATTCTCGGCATGGACGAGCTTGCGCCCGAGGACAAGCTGGCCGTGTCCCGCGCGCGCAAGATCCAACGCTTCCTGTCGCAACCGTTCACGGTGGCGCAGAACTTCACCGGCACGCCGGGCAAGTACGTCACGCTGAAAGACACGATCAAGGGCTTCAAGATGATCGTCAACGGTGAATGCGACGCCCTGCCCGAGCAGGCGTTCTACATGGTCGGCGCGATCGAGGAAGCGTTCGCCAAGGCCGAAGAAATGAAGAAAGAATCGGCCAGGAAATAATGGCAGCCGCCACTCTCCACGTCGACGTCGTCAGCGCCGAAGAGTCGATTTACTCCGGTGAGGCGGAGTTCGTCGTTCTCCCGGGCGAGGCGGGCGAACTCGGCATTTATCCGCGCCACACGCCGCTCATCACGCGCATCAAGCCCGGCACGGTGCGCATCCAGCCGGCGGGCGGCGGCGAGGAGCAGCTCATATTCGTCGCGGGCGGCATACTCGAGGTACAGCCGAAGGTGATCACGGTACTTGCCGACACGGCGATCCGCGGCAAGGACCTGGATGAAGCCAAGGCCAGCGAAGCCCTCAAGCGGGCCGAGGAAGCGCGCCGCAGCGCCAAGGACAAGCAGGAGATCGCGGTGGTCGAAAGCGAACTGGCAACGCTCGCCGCGCAGCTCGCCGCGATCAGGAAGATGCGGAAAAAGTAGTCGTCTCACGCGGCGCGGGCCGCAGTGTAAGCTAGGGGCAGCTTCGGCTGCCCTTTTTCATTCTCATTTTCCTCATGGATAGCTACGATCTGCTGGTCATCGGCGGCGGCATCAACGGCACGGGCATCGCGCGCGACGCGGCCGGGCGCGGGCTTTCCGTGCTGCTGGTGGAGAAGGACGATCTCGGCGCGCACACCAGCTCGGCCAGCAGCAAGCTGATCCACGGCGGCCTGCGCTATCTCGAGCAATACGAGTTTCGCCTGGTGGCGGAAGCGCTGGCCGAGCGCGAAGTGCTGCTGAAGATCGCCGCGCACCTTGTCCGGCCGGCGCGTTTCGTCATGCCGCACGTGCCGCAGCTGCGGCCGCGCTGGATGATCCGCACCGGCCTGTTCCTGTACGACCATCTCGGCCGCAGGACGCGGCTGCCCGGCTCGCACGCGGTGCGGCTCGACGGCACGCCATATGGCGCCGGCCTCAAGTCCGAATTCCGGCACGGTTTCATCTATTCCGATTGCCGCGTGGACGACGCCCGGCTGGTCGTGGCAAACGCGCGCGACGCCGCCGCCCGCGGCGCAAAAGTGCTCACCCGCACCGAATGCGTTTCGGGCAAGCGGGAAGACGGCCGGTGGCGAGCACGGTTGCACGACAGGAACGGCGAGCGTGAAGTCGCGGCGAGATCGGTCGTCAATGCGGCGGGCCCGTGGGTAAAGACGATGTTGAACGAGCGGTTGCACCAGCCTTCGCGAGACAACGTGCGCCTGGTGAGGGGCAGCCATATCGTGCTGCCGCGGCTCTACGAAGGCGAGCACGCATTCATCCTGCAGAACGAGGACCGGCGCGTGGTGTTCATGATTCCCTACGAAGACAATTACACGCTGATCGGAACGACGGACATGCCGCAGGATGGCGATAGCTCGGTTCCCGAGGCGAGCCAGGCGGAAGCCGAGTACCTGTGCCGGGCCGCAAGCCGCTACCTGGAACGCCCGGTCGATCCGGCCGATATCGTGTGGCGCTATGCGGGCGTGCGGCCGCTCTACGACGACGGCACGCCGAATCCCTCCGCGGTGACGCGCGATTACGTGCTGCGCCTTGACAGCGATCAGGGCGGCGCGCCGGTACTGTCGGTGTTCGGCGGGAAGATCACCACTTACCGCCGGCTCGCCGAGCATGCGCTCGACAAGCTGTCATCCTGGTTTCCCGGCATGGGGCCGGCCTGGACCGCCGGCGCATTGCTCCCGGGCGGCGGCATCCCGGGCGGCGACGCGCCCCGTTTCGAACGGCACCTCGAGCAACGTTATCCCGGCCTGTCCCCGCGCCTGCTGCGCGCGCTGGCGCGGCGTCATGGCGCGCTGGCCTACGACGTGCTCGGCAACGCCGCGACCGCGGCGGACCTCGGCGCATCCTTTGGCGCCGAACTGACGGCACGCGAGATCGATTACCTGGTCGAGCACGAATGGGCGGTCAGCGCGGACGATGTGCTGTGGCGCCGCACCAAGGCCGGACTGCATTTGGCGCCGGCGCAGCACGAGGCCGTCAGGCGCTACCTGAACCAGCGCGTAAGTTGATGTTTGTGCGATAATTTCTCCCATGCCTGCCGGACTCAATGTCGTCATCCTCGCCGCCGGCCAAGGCAAGCGCATGCGTTCGCGCCTGCCCAAGGTGTTGCATTCTTTGGCAGGGCGCCCGCTTATTTCCCATGTGCTTGCGACCGCGCGCGCGCTGAAGCCCGCCCGCGTCTGCGTGGTCTACGGGCACGGCGGCGAACAGGTACCGCAGGCGATCAAAACCCCCGGCCTGACGTTCGTCAAGCAACAACCACAACTCGGCACCGGGCATGCGCTCGCGCAGGCGCTGCCCCACCTGGGTTCCGGCGGCCCCACGCTGGTGCTCTACGGCGACGTGCCGCTGATCGGGGAGGAAACACTGGCGGCGATGATTGCGGGCGGCGGCGACCGGCTCACGCTGTTGACCACAGAGCTGGATGATCCGGCCGGCTACGGCCGCATCGTGCGCAATCGTCGCGGCAGCGTCACCTCGATCGTCGAGGAAAAAGACGCCAGCGCCGAGCAGCGCAAGATCCGCGAGGTCAATTCCGGGATCATGGCGCTGCCCACCGGGCATCTCCAGGACTGGATGCCCAGGCTCACCAATAAAAACGCGCAGCGCGAATATTACCTGACCGACATCGTGCCGCTGGCGCTGGCCGACCGGGTGGCGGTGACGACGGTCAAGGCGCGCGCCGCCTGGGAGATCCTCGGCGTGAACAGCAAGCAGCAACTGGCGCAGCTCGAACGCCTGTATCAGTTGCAGCAGGCGGAGCGATTGATGGAGTCGGGCGTCACACTGGCCGACCCGGCACGCATCGACGTGCGCGGCAGCCTCGCCTGCGGCGCCGACGTGCGCATCGACGTGAACTGCGTATTCGAGGGCGACGTGAAGCTGGCCGACCACGTCGAGATCGGTGCGAACTGCGTGCTGAGGAACGCCGATATCGGCGCCGGCACCCGCATCGAGCCGTTCACGCACATCGACGCCGCGCAAGTGGGCGCCCATTGCCGGATCGGACCCTATGCGCGGCTGCGGCCGGGCGCGCGGCTGGCCGAAGAAGTGCACATCGGCAACTTCGTCGAGGTCAAGGAAGCGGAGATCGGCGCGCGCTCCAAGGCCAATCACCTGGCCTACCTCGGCGATGCGACCGTCGGCCGCGATGTCAATGTCGGCGCCGGGACGATCACCTGCAATTACGACGGCGCCAGCAAGCATCGCACCATCATCGAGGACGACGTGCAGATCGGCTCCGACGTGCAACTGGTCGCGCCGGTGACGGTCGGCCGTGGCGCGACCATCGCCGCCGGCACCACCGTATGGAAGCCGGCCCCGGCGGGCGAGTTGACCGTCAACGAAAAAACCCAGGCGACCAGGCCGGGCTGGAAACGGCCCCAGAAAAAGCGTCAGGGCGGGGAATAGCGCGATGTGCGGCATCGTCGGCGCTGCCTCCAGCCGCAACGTGGTTGACCTGCTGATCGACGGCATCCGCAAGCTCGAGTATCGCGGTTACGATTCGACCGGGATCGCCTTCGTGAAGAACGGCCGCCTCGAGCGGCTGCGTTCGACCGGGCGGGTGGCGCACCTCGATGCGCTGGTGCGCAGGAAACGCGTGCAGGCGGGCACGGGGCTTTCGCACACGCGCTGGGCGACGCACGGCGCGCCGACCGAGGCCAACGCGCATCCCCATTTTTCCACGCGGGACGGGCTCGAGATCGGCATCGTGCACAACGGCATCGTCGAGAATCACGAGCCGATCCGCACGCGCATGAAAGCCCTCGGTTACGCCTTCGCTTCGGAAACGGACACCGAGGTGATGGTGCACCACGTGCATTCGCTGGTGGCGAAGGGCCAGACGCTGTTCGAGGCGGTGAAGCGGGCAAGCCGGGAATGGGACGGCGCCTATGCCGTGGGCTTCGTGTCGAACCGCGAGCCCGGCGTGGTGGTCGGTGCCCGCAAGGGCTCGCCGCTGCTGGTCGGCGTGGGTCAGGGCGAGAATTTTCTGGCCTCGGATGCCAGCGCGCTGCTCGCGCGCACGCGCGACGTGATCTACCTGGAGGAAGGCGACGTCGTGGAAGTGCGCCCGGACGCCGTGGTGATTTGCGACCGCGGCGGCCGTCCGGTCAGGCGCGCGGTCACGGCCAGCCGCCTTTCGGCCGACGTAGTGGAGCTGGGGCCGTACGCGCATTACATGCAGAAGGAAATCTTCGAGCAGCCGGGCGCGGTCGCCAACACGCTCGAGATGGTGGCCAACGCCCGCTCGTTGCAGCCCAACCTGTTCGGCGCGGCCGCGCAAAAAATATTCTCGAAGACCCGGCAGATACAGATACTCGCCTGCGGCACCAGCTATCACGCGGGCCTGGTTGCGCGCTACTGGCTGGAAGCGATCGCGGGCATCCCGGTCGCGGTGGAGATTGCCAGTGAGTACCGCTACCGCGAGCCGGTAGCGTTACCCGGCACGCTGGTGGTGACGATTTCCCAGTCGGGCGAGACCGCGGACACGATCGCGGCGCTGAAGCACGCCCAGGCGAACGGGCTCACGGACACGCTGACGATCTGCAACGCGCCCGAGTCCTCGTTGATGCGCCAGTCGAAGTTGCGCTTTCTCACGCGCGCGGGGCCGGAAATCGGCGTCGCCTCGACCAAGGCGTTCACGACCCAGCTGGCCGCGCTCTTCGTGCTGGTCCTGGTGCTGGCCAAGCTGCGCCGCCGCCTGACCGCCAGGCGCGAGAGGGAGTTGATCGCCCAGCTGCGCCATCTGCCGCGGGCGATGGAAGCGGTCCTCTCGGTCGAGTCGCAGTTGCGCGACTGGGCGGCGCGCTTCCAGTCCAGGCACCACGCACTGTTTCTCGGACGCGGCGTGCATTTTCCGATCGCGATGGAGGGGGCGCTGAAGTTGAAGGAAATCTCGTATATCCATGCCGAAGCCTATGCGGCCGGGGAGTTGAAGCACGGCCCGCTCGCCCTGGTGGACGGCGACATGCCGGTGGTCACGGTGGCGCCCAACGACCAGCTGCTCGAGAAGCTCAAGTCGAACATGCAGGAAGTGCGCGCGCGTGGCGGCGAGCTCTACGTGCTGGCCGATCGCGATGCCCGTGTCGCCGAGAGCGAGGGCGTGCGCGTCATCCGGCTGGTCGACCATGCCGGGCCGCTCTCCCCCATCCTGCACGTGATCCCGCTGCAGCTCCTTGCCTACCACGTCGCCGTGCTGCGCGGCACGGACGTGGACAAGCCGCGCAATCTCGCGAAGTCGGTGACGGTCGAGTAAACCTCAGGAGTCGCGCCGCGGCTTGTGCGGCACGTCCGCGACGAGCCGGTCGTAGAGCCAGTCCGGCATCACACGCAGCACGCGCGCGACCACGGCCATCTGCCAGGGGATGACGGCGTAGGAGCTGCCGCGCGCGATCAACGCGGCGATTTTTCCGGCGGCATTGTCCGCGTCCATCCGGAACGGCATCGGGTAGGGGTTTTTCTCCGTCATCGGCGTATCGATGAAGCCGGGGCTGATGGTGACGACCCGGATGCCGCTCGCGCGCAGTTCCACCCGCAGCGCCTCCAGGTAGGAGATGACGGCTGCCTTGGAAGCCGAGTAGGCGCCCGCACCGGGCAGGCCGCGGTAGCCTGCGACGCTGGCGATCCCCGCCAGCGTGCCGGTTCCGCGCTGGCGCATGCCAGTGAGGAAGGGTTGAAAAGTGTTCACCATGCCGATCACGTTGACGCGCAGGATGTCCTCGAAAACTTTCGAGTCTTCCGCATGTTGCGTCAGCGTGCCGACGCTGACGCCGGCGTTGGCGATGACGACGTCGGGTGCGCCGTGCCGCTCCGTGAAATGGCGTGCCGCCTCGGACAGTCCGGCGGCGTCACGCACGTCCACAGAATAGATTTCGCAGGGAGCCGGCAGTGTGCCGGCCAGCTGTTCGAGCTGGTCGCGGCGCCGCGCGATCAATCCCAGCACCGTGCCCGGCGTCGCGTAGCGACGCGCCAGGGCGGCGCCGATGCCGCTCGATGCGCCGGTGATGATGATGCGCCGGGAGGCTCGCGCGGTCGTCATGAAGCCGGCGCGACGGGCTTGCCGGCGGGCTATTTCGCGCCGCGTTGCTGCCGCGCGAGCCGGATCAGGTCGTCCACCACCGGCATCACGCCGCGCACGGACGGTGTCATGCTGCTCGAGGTGAGATAACGCCCGTCGACCACTATGCTCGGCGTGCCTTGCACCTCGTAGCGCCTGGTCAGCTGATGCGCGCGCGCCACCCGGGCGTCGACTTCGGGGGAATAGTAGGCGTCGAGCCATTTCCGGCGGTCGATGCCGTTGCGGGCGGCCCATTGCTCCATCACGTCCGGCCGGCTCATGTGGAGTTCCTCGGCGTGGTAGCCGTGATAGACCCGGTGGTGCAGGCGGTCGACCTCGCCCAGCAATTCGAGCGTGTAATAGATGCGCGCATGCGGCGCCCAGCTGTCGCGCAGGATGGCCGGGACGCGGCGCAATACCACATCGGCGGGCTTGCGCTTGGACCACTCCTCCATCGCCGGCTGCAGCTCGTTGCAGTACGGGCAGCCGTACCAGAAAAAATCGATGACTTCGATGCGCTCGCCGGTCTCGACCGCCTGCGGGGAAATCAGGCGGTACTCGATGTTTTGCCGCGCGCGCACTTCCTGCGCCTGCACGGGGCCGGCGAGGCACATCGCCGCCAGCAATGCCAGCAGGCCGCGCGCGAGGGAAGCGAGTCGTGCCACCATGGTGGCCGCGCCTACTTGCCGGCGCGCTCCTTGCGCGCCATGGCGATCGTCTGGTCGACCACCTGGAAATAGCGGTCGTAATCGATGGTCTTGTCCGCCTTGAGGGTCATGGAAGGCGCGATCAGGTACTTGCCGTCCACGGTCAGCGCGGGCGTGCCCGGAATGTCGTAATTGCGGGTCAGCTCAATTGCGCGCGCGCCCCGGTTCTTCACGCCGAAGGAGTTGTAGGTGTCGGAAAACTTCTGGCGATCGATGCCTTGCTTGGCGACCCAGTCGAAGAGCAACTGCGGGTCCGAAAGCCGCAGCCTTTGTTCGTGGATGGCCGCGAAAACGTCGTAATGCAGCTTGTCCACCGCGCCGACCGCCTCGAGCGCGTAATAGGCCCAGGTCAGCGACAGCCACGACTTGTCGAGCACCGCCGGAACGCGCTTGAATTCGACGTCCGCCGGCTTCTGCTTGAGCCAGGCCCTCAACGAGGGTTGCAGGGCGTTGCAGTGCGGGCAGGCGTACCAGAAAAACTCCAGCACTTCGACGCGCTTGCCGCTGTCGGTGGGCTGCGGCGGGCTGATGACGCGGTATTCCTTGCCGGGCGCGGGCTGCGCGATGGCGGATGCGCTGACGGTGAAAGCCAGCAGGCATACTGCGGCGCGCAGGCAGGAAGCGATGAAATTCATGGTGTCTCCGTAAATGGGCCGGCGCTAGTCGCGCACCTTGATGAGCGCGGTCTCGACGCCGTTCTGCTTCAGAGTGTCGCGCGTGCGATTGAGTTCCTCGACGCTGGTATACGGCCCGACGCGCACGCGGTGCCACACGCCCTTGTCCGGCAACGTGGTCGTCTGTATCGTCGCCTCGATGCCGAGCAGGGCGAGCCGCGCCTTGAGGTTGTCGGCGTCCGGCGCGCCCTGGAATGCCCCTGCCTGCAGGAAGAAGGTTTCCCTGGCCGCGGCGGCCGACTTTTTCTGGGCGTCCCGCAGTTGCTGGTCGGTGGCCGGCTCTTCGCTGCCGGGCAGGATCTTGTAGAAATCGAAGCGCGGCTTGCCCTCGGGTGCTTTGGCCGTCTTTTCCTCGCCCTTGGCCGGCGCGGGGGCCTGCGCGCCCTTGGCGGGCTCGCTCTTGGCGGCCGGCGGGCGCGACAGGAACGGGCTCGGCATCTTGTTGATGTACCACGCCACACCGAGCGCGATGCCCAGGCCCAGCACCAGGCCGATCAGGATGCCCACCAGCAGCGAGCTGCCGCCGCTGCGGGATTTCGGTTCGGGTCGTTTGTAGTCCTTGGACATGCGGCTATCTTACATTTTCCGGGGCGCCGAAACACCCAGCAGCGCGAGACCGTTGCGCAACACCTGCCGCACGGCGCAGGCAAGCGCCAGGCGAGCGAGCTTGAGATCCTCTTCGTCCACCAGTATTCGTGTCGCATTGTAATAGCTGTGGAAGCCGGCAGCGAGTTCGCGCAGGTAAAACGCGACGACGTGGGGCGCGAGATCGCGCGCCGCGCTCTCCACGGCCTCAGGGTATTCCATCAGCCGTGCCAGCAACGCCTGTTCCTGCTCCGAGCCCAGTACGGCGGCGTCGGCGCCGGCGAGGCCGGCCGCATCTCCGCCCCACTGCTCGAGCATGCTGCATACCCGGGCGTGCGCGTACTGGACGTAGTAGACGGGATTTTCGTTGCTCTGCGATTTGGCCAGGTCGAGGTCGAAATCGAGATGCTGGTCGCCCTTGCGCAGCACGTAGAAAAAGCGCGCCGCGTCATTGCCGACTTCGCGCCGCAGCTCGCGCAGCGTGACGAACTCCCCGGAACGGGTGGACATCGACGCTTTCTGGCCGCCGCGGTAGAGCACGGCGAACTGCACCAGCGCGATGGTGAGTTGCTGCGGATTCAACCCGAGCGCCGCCAGCGCGCCCTTGACGCGCGGGATGTAGCCGTGGTGATCGGCGCCCCAGACGTCGATCACGAGATCGTAGCCGCGCTCGATCTTGTCGCGGTGGTAGGCGATGTCCGAGGCGAAGTAGGTGTACTGGCCGTTCTCGCGCCTGACCACGCGGTCCTTTTCGTCGCCGAAAGCGGTCGAACGGAACCACAGCGCGCCGTCCTGGATGTATACGTGGCCTTTTTGCTCGAGCGCCTTGACGGCGAGCTCGACCCGTCCCGACTCGTAGAGCGAGCGCTCCGAAAACCAGTTGTCGAAGGCGACGCCGAACTCCTCGAGATCGCCGCGGCAGTCAGCGAGCTGCTCGTCCAGCGCAAAACGGTGCACGGCTTCGTAATCGGCGCCGAGAGCGGACTTGGCGGCGGCGATCAGCGCATCGAGCCTCGTTTCATCGTCCGCACCGGATACCGCGGGCAACTCGCGCCTGTAACGGTCCCGGTGCAGCTCGCGGAGCTTGCGCGCCATGTCCCGCACGTAGTCGCCCTGGTAGGCGTTGGCGGGAAACACGACCGCGACGCCGAAGGCTTCCAGGTAACGCAGCCAGGTCGAGACGGCGAGGATGTCCATTTGCCGGCCGGCATCGTTGACGTAGTACTCGCGGCTGACCTCGAACCCGGCGGCGGTCAGCACGTTGGCGAGGCTCGCGCCGTACGCCGCGCCGCGGCCGTGGCCGACGTGCAGCGGCCCGGTCGGATTGGCCGACACGAACTCGACCTGCACCTTTTTCTTTCTGCCGAGCGCGAGCGTGCCGTAGGCGGCGCCCGCCCGCAGGATGCGGTTGACCGCCTGCTGCTTGAACGCGCGCTTGAGGAAAAAGTTGATGAAACCCGCGCCGGCGATCTCCGCTTTCTCCAGGCACGGCGACGGCGGCAGCGCCGCGACCAGTTGCGCGGCAATATCGCGCGGCCTGGCCTTCAGCTGCTTCGCGAGCTGCAACGCCAGGCTGCAGGCGTAATCTCCATGACTGGCGTTCTTCGGGCGTTCGAGCTCGATGACGGCTGTTGCGCCGTCCGGCGCCACGGCGCGCAGCGCGCCGGCGAGCAGGCCGGTGAGATGGGCTCGCGCGTCGTCTTCTGCTGGCGCCACGGGCATACGCAGCGCTACAGAGAGAACCTGGAAACCGCCGGCGCCGCGGCCGTTTCGGGCCTGGCGGGCCGCTGCTGCAGCTCCGGAGGGTTGGTCACCTTGATGTCGTAGAGCAGCAGGTCACGCTTGATGCCGGCGTCGGCAATGGGCTCCACCCCATGAAACGAATTGTGAGTCTTCAGAAAGGCGAACAGGGAATTCGGCACGTACGGCAGGGTAACAACACGCTCGAACTGGTCAAACTCGTGGTGCATTTCTCCAGTGCAGCGGAAGTCCTGTTTCTTGGGAACATAAATCGAGGTACCGAGGTGCGCCATCGACTCGTCGGCGGGCAGGTAAAACAGGAACGACAGTACTTTCGCGGGCGTGTCCGTGTGCGGGCCCAGAGAATAAGTGGTCGAGTCCTTGACCACGAGCGCCTCGTTGAAGAACTGCACTTCGCTCATGCCCTGGAAGCGTTGCTTGAGATAGGGCCCGAACTTCTGCATGACGGCCTCGGCGAAACTGCCAGACAGCAGCCAGGTTCCCAGCGCCTCCCAGAAAGCCCGGTATGGCTCGGGCAACGCCGCCACGTTGTCGGGAGTCAATGGCAGCACGACGCGGGAATCGGGATAGGCGCCGCGTACGCGCTTCAGCGATTTCAGGGTAGCCAGAAATTCCGCGGGCGGCAGGTGTTCGCGCAGCGCGCGGTAATAATCGGGCGGGAAAATGTCGCGGACGTAGATGTGCGGATAGGGGTACTCGTTGAGCGGGGTGTTGGCGACCCGATAGATCACGTGCTGGTTAACGCCTGAAAACATACTCCGCCACCCCCTTGAACGCGCCGCTCTTGCGCTCGGCCGCCGCGACCTGCGCGGCATCGTAGCGGAACCCCAGCGACTCCAGATCCTTCACCATCTGGATGTGGTCGGCCAGGTTCTGGTTGGTTTCGATCAGCAGCGAGCGCACTTTCGCGTTCTCGATCGTGCGTCGCGCGCCCGCGATCACTTTCGGCTCGAATCCGTCGACGTCGATCTTGATGTGGTCCGGGACCGGCATGATGCCCTGCGCCACCAGGTCGTCGAGCCGGGCGGCGACGCAGCCCTGCGAGTAGGCGGGCGTCATCGGGTCGTGCTTGAAATCCACCCGCTCGCCCAGCGAATGACATGAACCGCCGGGGCGCAGATCCGACAGGTGCAGCTCGCTGTAACCCGGCGCATCGGACAGGGCCAGGCAGTAGGCTTTCACCTGTCCGCCGAGCGCGTTCATGATGATGTTGCGGTTGAGGAGCGCGTAGTTTTGCGCTTCGGGCTCGAAGGCAAACACCCTCGTGCCGCGTGTCTTGGCCGACCAGATGGTGTACATGCCCACATTGGCGCCGACATCCGCAAGTAATTCGCCGCGGGCGAAGGAAGCAATCCACTGGATCGTGCAGGGTTCCTTCTGCAGCAGGCTTTCCGCGCGCCACCGGGTGAAAACCGTGGGCGCGGCGTAGATCATCTGTACGCCCTCATGCTCGACCTCGCAGCGGGGGTTCAGTTTTTCGTATTCTTCCAGCGTCAGCATGCGTTCACCGGGCGGTTACCCGCGCTGCTCAAAACGTGAATTTTATCATGACGTTGTCCGCAATTCCGGGACACGACGGCGGGCGAGAGGCCCAAAGCCTCATCCGAACGAAAACCGGACCGGCGCGGCGCCCGGGAGCGTCGCGCCCGCTTCCCGCTGATCAAGTTCCGGCGGGTTATGCACTTTGATGTCGTAGAGCAGCAAGTCGCGGCATACGCCGGGGTCGGTGATCGGCTCTACGCCGTGAAACGAACGGCCGGTCTTGACGAAGGCGAACAATGAGTTCGGCAGAAAGGGCATCGTCGTTACCAGGTGAAAACGGTCGAAAGGGTAATGTCGGCCATTCATGCAAACGAACCCCGGATCCTTGGACGCGTAGATCGAAGTTCCGAGATGCGCCATCGAGTCGTTCGCGGGCAGATAGAACAGGAAAGACAGCACCTTCTTCAAATTATCGGTGTGTGGTTCCAGCGCGTACGTGCTGCTGTCGCGCACGATCAGGGCCTCGTCCTGGAATTTCAACCCGGTTGCCGCGCCCCAGCGCTGCTCGAGATGCCGCCCGAAATGAGACAGCATTTGCTGCATGAATTCCCCGTTCAGGAACTGTTGCCCGACCCAGGTCCAGAAGGTCGTGAAAGGCTCGCCCAGGGCTTGAACGTCTTCCGGCGTCACCGGGAACACCCGCCTCGTATCCGGATAGTCCGCGCTGACCCTGCCCAATGTCTTGAGATTCCTGAACGCGTCGGCGGGCGGCAGGTGGGCGATCAGCTCCCTGTAGAAGTCTTGCGGGAACACGTCGCGGACGTAGACGTGGGGATAGGGATGCGCGTGGACCGGTGTATTGGCGATCCGGTACAACACATGGTGGCTGACGTGAGAAGACATGAGGGATCAACGGGTAGTCACCGATTCATCATAGCAGAGCGCGCGATCTAGAAATCGAGGGGATCGACGTCGAGCGACCAGCGCGCGCGCGTTGCGCGCGCTCCCGCAAGCAGGCCGTGCCAGGTCTCGATAAAAGTCCGCAACTGCTGCCGCGATTCCGATTGCACCAGCAGCTGCGCGCGCTCGCGTCCGGACCGGCGCGGCAGCGCCGCCGGCACCGGGTCGTACAGCGTCACCCCCGCGCCGATGTCCCTGCCCTTGCGTGCCGCCTGCTCCAGAAAATCCAGCGCCGTGGCGAGTTGCGGCGCCTCGGCGCGCAGCAGGGCCTGGTAGACGAAAGGCGGGAAATCCGCCTGGCGGCGTTCGGCGAGCGCAGACTCGGCGAACGCGCGATAGTCCTGCCGTGACAATGCCGCGTAGAGCGGGTGCTGGGGAAACTCGGTCTGGATCAGGACTTCTCCCTGCACGACGCCGCGCCCGGCGCGTCCGGCGACCTGGGTCAGCAGGGCGTACAAACGCTCGGCCGCGCGGAAATCGTCGCTGTAGAGCCGGCCGTCGGCGTTCAACACGCCGACCAGGTTGAGATGCGGGAAATCGTGCCCCTTCGCCAGTATCTGCGTGCCGACCAGGATGTCCACTTCCCGGGCCTGGATTCTCCGGCGCATCGCTTGCCAGGCGTGGCGGCGACTGGTCGTATCGCGATCGATGCGCAGGATGCGTGCCTGTGGAAAATGCCGGGCCAGCGCTTCCTCCACGCGTTGCGTGCCCTGCCCGACCGGCGACAGGTCGGCATTGCCGCAATCCGGGCAGGCGCGCGGCGTCGGCGAGTCGTGGCCGCAATGATGGCAGCGCAGCCGTCGTTCGGACAGATGCAGCACCAGCTGGGCGGCACAGCGGCGGCAGCCCGAGATCCAGCCGCAGGCGTGGCACATCAGCACCGGCGCATAGCCGCGGCGGTTGATGAACACCAGCGACTGCTCGCCGGCGGCAATCCGGCCGGCCAGCGCCGTCAGCAGGCGCTGCGATAATCCGTCGGCGAGCTTGTCGCCGCGAGTGTCTATGCAATCAATCCGTGGTTGCGGGGCCCCGATCCGGTTCGGCAGCGAGAGCAACGAATAGCGACCGCTGACCGCGTTTTGATAGGTCTCGAACGCAGGCGTGGCCGACCCCAGCACGATCGGCACGCCGCGCTGCCGGGCTCTCGCCACGGCCAGGTCGCGCGCCGAGTAACGGAAACCCTCGGACTGCTTGAACGAACTGTCCTGTTCCTCGTCCACCACGATCAGGCCCAGTTCGGGCAGTGGCGCGAATACGGCCAGCCGGGTGCCGAGCACGATGCGGGCGCGCCCTTCGCCGGCCGCGCGCCAATGTGCCAGCCGCTCCAGCTCAGCCAACCCGCTGTGCAGGCTTGCCATGCGCACGGCGGGGAAGCGAAGCGCCACCAGCGCCTCCAGTTGCGGCGTCAGGGCGATCTCCGGCACCAGCAAAAGCGCCTGTTTTCCCGACTCGAGCGCCGCGGCGATGGCATGCAGGTAGACCTCGGTTTTGCCGCTGCCGGTGACGCCCAGCAGCAGGAAAGTCTGGTACCGGTTCAGGCCCGCGCTGATTTCCGCGACCGCCGCCGACTGCTCCGGGGTCAGCGCAGGAGCAGGCGTGGGGGGAGGAGGCAACGAGCGACTTTCCTCCTCCTCCTCGTGCAGGGCAAGCCAGCCGCGGGCCATGAATCGTTTGAGCAGGGAGCGCGCGTTGGGCGCCAGCGCGGCGGCCTCCGTCGACCCGAGCGGGCCGGACCGCAGGCGTTCCAGCAGCCGGTGCTGGGCATGAGCACGCGCGGGAAGCGCGGATGCTGCCAGGGCATCGCCGTCGGCGGTGAGGCGATACAGGCCGCGCGGTTTCGGCGGTGCCGAGTCCCTGACCCGGCGCAGCCGGGTCGGCAGCGAATCCATGACCACCGCCCCCAGAGGATGGCGATAATAGTCGGCGGCGAAGCGCATCAGATGAAGGTCTTCGGGCGCGAGAGGCGGAAAATCCCGCAATACGCGCAGAGCGTTTTTCAGGCGTTCGGGAGCGACTTCCGAAACCGCTGCCAGCTCGATGATGACACCGATCGCCGTTTTCCTGCCGAACGGCACCACAACACGACGACCAATATCCGCCGTGGTTGCATCGGGCGCCCGGTAGTCAAACAGCGAATCGACCGGCACGTCGAGAGCGACGCGGATGATGCTCATGCCGGTGAAAATGCGTGCCGCGGCTGGAATAAGGGTTGCGCCATGCAGCGATTCTGAATCAGCGTGGCCAAGCTAAGCGATTTATCGGATGCAGGTTTTTACGTTATCAACACGGCTGTGGATAACGTTGTTGATAACACAGGAGTCCCGGCTCCCGGCGTGGGCATCTCGTAAGCCCGCGCAAAGTCTAATAAATATTAATAAATACAATGGGTTGTAAGGGGCTGCCCGTTCCTGGCAGCGGCAGCTTGCGCGCCAGCGCCGTGCCACGTCCCCGGTGCATAAGTTCAACCGTCGGCTGCCCGCAAACCCACGACAGGCGCGGGTTTTCAGTGATAGGCCCGGCTCGCCTCGTGCACGGTTTCGATCACCGCAGCGACCGCTTCGGGGGGGGTCGCTGGCGTTACGCCGTGGCCGAGATTGAATACGTGGCCGGGCCCGCGCCCGAAGCTCGCCAGCACCCGGGCCGCGCCCTTGCTCGCAGCCTGCGCTCCCGACAGCAAGACTTCCGGGTCGAGGTTGCCCTGGAGGGCAACGCGGTTCCCGACACGCGCGCGGGCTTCGCCCATGTCCACTGTCCAGTCGAGGCCGACCGCATCGGCGCCGCTTGCCGCGATTGCCTCCAGCCATGCGCCGCCGCCCTTGGTGAAAAGGATGCTCGGTACGCGCTCGCCCTCGTGCTCGCGCCTCAGCGCATCCACCACGCGACGCATGTAGGGGAGCGAGAATTCGAGATACTCCTCCGTTGCCAGCGTGCCGCCCCAGGTATCGAACAGCATCACGACCTGCGCCCCGGCCTCGATCTGCGCGTTGAGGTAGGCTATGACCGCGCGGGAATTGGTCTCGAGGATGTGGTGCAGCAGCGCGGGCTGCTCGCGCAACATACGTTTCAACTCGGGAAAGCCGCGGTTGCCGCGCCCTTCCACCATGTAGCAGGCAAGCGTGAACGGGCTGCCGGAGAAGCCGATCAGCGGCACGCTGCCGGCGAGAGCCTTGCGCACCTGGGTGACGGCATCAAAGACGTAGCGCAGCTTGTCCAGATCAGGGGCCGCCAGCGCGCGGATCGCGCGCTCATCGCGCAACGGGCGCTCGAAGCGCGGTCCCTCGCCTTCGGCGAAGCTCAAGCCCAGGCCCATCGCGTCCGGGACGGTGAGGATATCGGAGAACACGATGGCGGCGTCGAGCGGAAAACGGGCGAGAGGCTGCAGCGTCACTTCCGTGGCCAGGTCGGGGCTCTTGGCGAGCGCGAGAAAACTGCCGGCACGCGCTCGCGTCGCGTTGTATTCGGGAAGATAACGCCCGGCCTGGCGCATGATCCAGACCGGGGTATAGGCCGTCGGTTGCCGGAGCAGCGCGCGGATCAGCGTGTCGTTTTTGAGTTTTGCCATCGGCGGCCCGAAGCGGGCCGCGCTAGCGCGGCAATTCCGAAAATCCCATCAGGAATTCGTCGACCGCGCGCGCGCACTGGCGCCCCTCGCGGATCGCCCACACCACCAGCGATTGCCCGCGCCGCATATCGCCGGCGGTGAATACCTTGGCGACTGACGTGGAATAACAGCCGCGACCATCGGTCGCGGCCCTGGCGTTGCCACGCGCGTCTTTTTCGGTTCCGAAAGCGTCGAGGATCGACTGGACCGGCGAGACGAAGCCCATGGCGAGCAGCACCAGGTCTGCGGGCAGCGTGAACTCGGAACCCGGAACCTCGGCCATTTTGCCGTCCTTCCATTCCAGCCGGACCGCCTTCAGCGCCTTGACCTTGCCGCGCATTTCACCTTCCCCGCCGACAAAAGCCTTGGTGGCGATCGACCAGTCGCGCCTGGCGCCCTCCTCGTGCGAGGAAGAGGTGCGCAGCCGCGTCGGCCAGTACGGCCAGACCGGATTGCGCTCGGGGTCCGGTGGCATCGGCAATAATTCGAATTGAGTGACGGATTTCGCGCCGTGCCGGTTGGAAGTGCCGACGCAGTCCGAGCCGGTGTCGCCGCCGCCGATGACCACGACGTGCTTGTCGGTCGCCCACAAGTCCGGTACGCCGGCATCACCTGCGACGCGCTTGTTCTGCAGCGGCAGGAATTCCATCGCGAAATGCACGCCGTCCAGCTCGCGGCCGGGCACCGGCAGGTCGCGTGGCTGCTCTGCGCCGCCGGCGAGCACCACGGCGTCGAACTCCGCGAGCAATTTCTTTGGCGCGATCGTGCCGGTGGCCCAGTCGGCAACGCCCTTGCCGGGGCGCTGGTTGCCGACGTAAATGCCGGTGCGGAAAGAAACGCCCTCTGCCGCCATCTGCTCCATGCGCCGGTCGATGTGCGACTTCTCCATCTTGAAGTCGGGAATGCCATAGCGCAGCAGTCCGCCGATCCGGTCGTTCTTCTCGAAAACGACGACGTCGTGCCCGGCTCGGGCCAGCTGTTGCGCGCAGGAAAGTCCCGCAGGTCCGGAGCCGATCACCGCGACTTTCTTGCCGGACTTGCGCGCCGCCGTCTGCGGCTTGATCCAGCCCTGCTCCCACGCCCTGTCGACGATTGCGTGCTCGATCGATTTGATGCCGACCGGATCCTCGTTGATGCGCAGCACGCAGGCTTCCTCGCACGGCGCCGGGCAGACCCGGCCGGTGAATTCCGGGAAATTGTTGGTGGAGTGCAGCGTGTCGATCGCCGTTTTCCAGTCCTGGCGGTAAACGAGATCGTTCCAGTCGGGGATGATGTTGTTGATCGGACAGCCGCTCATGCAGAACGGCGTGCCGCAATCCATGCAACGCGCGCCCTGGATCGAGGCCTGCTCGTCGGTGAGATGCGCGACGAACTCGCGGTAATGATGAACGCGCTCCTGCGGCGGCTCGGCGGCCTCCTGCATGCGCGGGTGCTCCATGAACCCCGTTATCTTGCCCATCTCGATCTGGTCTTTCGTTGCAGGGAACTATGCGGCGATTTTCTTGCTCTTCGCGGCCAGTTCTCCGAGCGCCCGCCGGTATTCGTTCGGGAACACTTTGACGAACTTCGCGCGGTAGTCGGACCATTTATCGAGAATCTGCCGCGCCCAGGCACTGCCGGTGCAGCGTGCATGGTTCTCGATGAGGCGCTTCAGGACGGCCTCGTCGGCGAGCCCCATGTGCCACAGTTCGCGCGCGAGCCGGGCTTCCTGCTCGGTCTCGGTCACCACCGGCTCGAGCGACACCATCGAGGTATTGCAGCGGCTCTGGAAAGTGTCGTCCTCGTCGAGCACATAGGCGATGCCGCCCGACATGCCGGCGGCGAAATTGCGCCCGGTCATGCCCAGCACCGCTACCGTGCCCCCGGTCATGTACTCGCAGGCATGATCGCCGACGCCTTCGACCACCGCCTGGGCGCCCGAATTGCGCACGGCAAAGCGCTCGCCCGCCACGCCGCGGAAGTAGGCTTCTCCGCAGATCGCGCCGTAGAGCACGACGTTGCCGGTGATGATGTTCTGGGTCGACTCGCCCTTGAACTTGGGCGAAGGCTGCACCGAGAGGCGTCCGCCCGAGAGTCCTTTGCCGCAGTAATCGTTGGTGTCCCCGATCAACTCGAGCGTCACGCCCTTGGCCAGGAAAGCCCCCAGGCTCTGCCCGGCAGAGCCGGCAAACCGCACGTGGATGGTGTCGTCCGGCAAGCCGTCGTGACCGTAACGCTTGGCGATTTCGTGCGAGAGAATCGTGCCGGCGGTGCGGTTGATGTTGCGGATCGGCATCTCGATCGTGACCTTCTCCCCGCGCTCGAGCGCAGGACGGGCAAGCTCGATCAGCCGGTGATCGAGCGCCTTGTCGAGGCCGTGGTCCTGGGTCTCGCTGTGATGGCGTGCCACTTCGGCGGGCATCTGCGGCTGGTGGAAGACCCGCGAGAAATCCAGGCCCTTCGCTTTCCAGTGCTCGATGCCCTTTTTCATGTCGAGCAGGTCCGAGCGGCCGATGAGGTCGTCCAGCCGGCGAACGCCGAGTTGCGCCATCAGCTCGCGCGCTTCCTCGGCGACAAAGAACAGGTAGTTGATGACATGCTCGGGCTTGCCGGTAAACTTTCTGCGCAACGCCGGGTCCTGCGTCGCGACGCCGACCGGGCAGGTGTTGAGATGGCACTTGCGCATCATGATGCAGCCGGTGGCCACCAGCGGCGCCGTCGCGAAACCGAACTCGTCGGCGCCGAGCATGGCGCCGATCACCACGTCGCGGCCGGTTTTCATCTGGCCGTCCACCTGCACCGCGATGCGTCCGCGCAGCCGGTTCAGCACCAGGGTCTGTTGCGTTTCCGCGAGGCCCAGCTCCCACGGCGTGCCGGCGTGCTTGATCGAGGACCACGGGGAGGCGCCGGTTCCGCCGTCGTGGCCCGAAATCGTCACGTGGTCGGACTTGGCTTTCGCCACGCCCGTTGCCACCGTGCCAACGCCGACTTCGGAGACCAGCTTTACGCTGATCGAGGCCTGGGGGTTGGCGTTCTTGAGGTCGTGGATCAGCTGCGCCAGATCCTCGATCGAATAGATGTCGTGGTGCGGCGGCG
>CAZOQY010000022.1:0-19296 GCA_964581835.1 uncultured Streptomycetaceae bacterium
AACGGGTGAGCGGGTGAACGGGAAGAACACCCCCTCTCCCCCGGCCACCGGGGGGGAGGGTTGGGGTGAGGGGGCTCACTCGTTCACCCGTTCACTCGTTCGCGTCAATACGAACCGGGCATCCACCGCCACCGCCCCGGTTTCGGAGACGATCAGCGGATTGATGTCGGCCTCCGCGATGTCTTCCCCGTGCGTCATCAGCAAGCCGCCCTCGCCGCCTATTTTCATCAGCGCGTCCACGATCGCCGCGCGCGAGGCGGGCTTGCGGCCGCGCGCGCCGTCGAGCAGCGCGGCGCCCTTTAGTTCATCCAGCATCTCGGCGGCGTCGGCGCGGGTAATCGGGCAGATGCGGAAGCTCACGTCCTTCAGGATCTCGACGAAGATGCCGCCCAGCCCCACCATCACGAGCGGGCCGAACTGGGGGTCGCGCAAGCCGCCGATCACGATTTCCTGTCCGGCGGGCGCCATCTCCTCCAGCAGGAAGCCGTCCACGCGCGCGGCCGCGATCGCAGGCAGCTTCATCATGACGCGCACCGCTTCCTCGACCTCCGCGGCGCTTTTCAATCCCACCTTCACGCCGCCGGCGTCGCTCTTGTGCAGGATGTCGGGTGAGATTACCTTGAGCGCCAGCGGCGTCTTGAGTTTCGCGCACGCCGCTGCCGCCTCGCCGGCGTCCTTCACCACCAGCGACTTCGGCACGGCGACGCCGAAACTCGCGAGCAGCTGCTTGCCCGCCAGCTCGTCGAGCGCTGCACGCCCCTGTTTTCTTGCTTCGGCAAACATTAAGTCGGTCTTCATTCCTGTTTGGGATTCTCTTGGCGTCTTGGCGGTTAATTTTTCTTTGCAAGCACTTCGGGAATCAGCCCCGTGTGCACCCGCCCCTCCCGGAACGGTTCCGAGCGCAGCACCGCCAGCACCGCCGGGATGTTGTGCTTGATGCCCTGGATCTCGAACGCCTCCAACGCGTCGACCAGCCGGTCGATCGCACGCTCGCGCGTGTCCGCGCGCACGATTACCTTGGCGACCATCGGGTCGTAGTGCGGCGTCACGTCGCGGCCTTCGGCATAGCCGGTATCCACGCGCACCGCGGCGTCCTGCGGCGGGCGGAACACCTTGAGGTTGCCCGGCGACGGGAAGAAGTTTTTCGGATCCTCGGCGTAGACGCGCGCCTGGATCGCGTGGCCCTTCACCTCGATCTTCGCCGGCAGGATGTCGGCCAGTCTTTCCCCGGCTGCGGAACGGATCTGCGCGCGCACGAGATCCACGCCGGTCACTTCCTCGGTCACGCCGTGCTCGACCTGCAACCGCGTGTTCATCTCGAGGAAGCTGAACGAGCCGTCGGCGCCGAGCAGCATCTCGACGGTGCCGATGTTGTCGTAGCACAGCTTGCGCATGATGCCGGCGACCTGCTCCGCCACGCGTCCCACCGCCTCGCGCGACACCGCCGGTGCCGGCGCTTCCTCGATCACTTTCTGGTTGCGCCGCTGCGTCGAGCAGTCGCGCTCGAACAGGTGAGCCGCGCCGCCGTGCGCGTCGCCCAGCACCTGGAACTCGACGTGGCGCGGGCGCTCGATCAGCTGCTCGAGGTAGACCTCGGCGTTGCCGAAGCCGCGGTCGGCCATCGAGCGCGAGCGCTCGACCGCCGCGGCGAGCGCCGCCTCGTCCTTCGCCGGCAGCATGCCGATGCCGCCGCCGCCGCCCGCCGGCTTCACCAGCACCGGGAAGCCGATTGCGCGCGCCGCGGCCAGCACCGCGTCCGGGTCGGCCGGCAGCACGCCGGAGCCCTTCGACATCGGCATGCCGTGGGCGGCCGCCAGCTCGCGCGCCCGGGTCTTGTGCCCCATCGCCTCGATCCAGCGCGGCGACGGCCCGATGAAGCGGCTGCCTGCGTCCGTCACCTTCTGCGCGAAGACCGCGTTCTCGGACAGGAAGCCGTAGCCGGGATGCACGCCGTCGGCGTGCGACTTGCGCACGACCTCCAGCAGCGCATCCATATTGAGATAGCTCTCCCGCGCCGGCGCCGGGCCGATGGCATGGGTCTCCCCCGCCATCGCCAGGTACGGCGCCCCGGCGTCCGCCTCGGAATAGACCGCCACCGAGCGGATGCCCATGGCATTCAACGCCCGCAGCACGCGGGCAGCCACGGCGCCCCGGTTCGCCACTAACACTTTGTTAAACATGAAGAATTATGGGGTTTGCTGTTCCGCCTCTCGCCTCACCCCTCTCGCCTCTCTAGTAACTGGTGGGCCAGTTGCGCATCAGGTGCTGCCCGACCCCCTTCGACATGCGCAGCCGGTAGACCTCGAGCATGCGGATCAGGTAGTCGCGGGTTTCCTGCGGCCGGATCACCGCCTGCGCGGCGTAGACCTCGGCCAGTCCCCAGACGTCGGCGCCCTGGCGGATGTTTTCGAGCTTTTCCTCGAAGCCGGGCTCGCCCACCCCCACCCCGTGCACGATCCTGGTCGCGAACTCGGGGCTCATGAAACTCACTTCCGCCGTCGGCCACGCCGCGACGTCGTCCGAGTGGCGCCCGCCGCCCATGCACACGTAGGCGCGGCCGTAGCTCTTGCGGATGATCACCGACAGGTGCGGCACGGTGACGAGCGTCATGGCGTTCATGAAGTTCATGATCTTGCCCGGCGCGCCGGCGCGCTCGGCCTCGGTGCCGATCTGGAAACCCGGGGTGTCCACCAGCAGCACGACCGGCACGTTGAACGAGTCGCACAGCACCAGGAAGTCGACGATCTTGCGGCAGGCGTCGGCATCGAGCGCGCCGCCGCGGTGCAGCGGGTTGTTGGCGACGATGCCCACCGATTTGCCGCCGAGGCGCGCGAGGCCGACGACGACGCTCTTGCCGAAGCGCGGCTTGATTTCGAACAGCGAGTCCTTGTCGACGACGGCGCGGATGATGCGCTTCATGTCGTAGACCTGGGTGCGGGACTCGGGCAGCACCGAGAACACCTTGTCCATGTCCGCGCCCGAACCGGCCGGCACCGGCGCATCCGGCGGCGCTTCCATGTGATGGCTCGGCAGGTAAGACAGGAAGCGCTTGATGGCGTCGAACACTTCCTCTTCCTTGTCGACCACCTGGTCGACGAGGCCGGTGATCTCGGCATGCAGGCGCCAGCCGCCGAGGTCGTCGGGCGACACTTTCTCGCCCAGCGCCATCGACACCAGCCGCGGGCTCGACACCGCGACGATGGCGCCTTTCTGCATCACCGAGAAGTCGGCCTGGCAGGTGAGCCAGGTCGAGGAGCCGAACGAGGGGCCGAACGCCGCGGCGCACATCGGCGTCTCGCGCAGGCGCCGGAATTGCGTGTTGTCGTTGCCGAGGAGCTGCCCCATGCCGCGCGAGCCCATCGCGTCGGGCAGGCGCGCGCCGGTGGACTCGCCGATCACCACCAGCGGCACGCCGCGCTCGGTCGAGACGCGCTTCATGTGCGCGACCTTCTTGCTGTTGGTGGCGCTGGTGGACGCGCCCTTCACCGTGAAATCGTTGACGACGATGCAGACGTCGCGCCCGTTGATCTTGCCGTAACCGGCCAGCTTGCCGTCGGTCTGGGTCTCGTCGGCCTGCTCGGGGTAGACGCCCGAGGCGCCGAACAATCCCGACTCGAGAAAGCTCCCCGGGTCGACCAGGTAAGCGATGCGTTCGCGTGCGTTCCAGACCCCCGCCGCCTTGCGCTTTTCGTACTTGTCCGCGCCCCCGCCGGCCAGTGCTTTTGCCCGCCGCGCCTCGTATTCCGCCAGCAACGCCTCGTATGCCATTACCGTCCCTCTTTCGCTGCGATTTTCCCTATGAAAACGCCTCTGTTAGTAGGCGCTCACTTTTTGCATGATTTTGCTTCGATTCCGCTTCGACTTTTCTTGTATTCCGATGTCGGGGTGCACGAGGGGGAAGTATCCCCTCGTTCCTGTCCATGTTCACGGCCGCACACCAACCCGCGCCTTGGGCCCGAGCCGCGTGCGCATCCCCGGCCACGCCGCCTCGAGGAAGCGGCAGAGGTACGGACGCGTCTCGCGCGGGTCGATCAGGTCCTCCACCGCAAACGCCTCGGCGGTGCGGAAAGGCGAGGCGTAACGCCTCACCTCCTCCTCGATTTCCTTCTCTTTTTGCGCCGGATCCGCCGCCGCCTCGATCTCGCGCCGGTACGCCGCTTTCACGCCGCCCTCGATCGGCAGCGAGCCCCATTCCGCGGACGGCCACGCGATCTTGAAGTTGAGCCCGGCGCGATCCACGGTGCTGCCGCCCGCCATACCGTAGCACTTGCGCACCACCACCGTATACACCGGCACCGTCAGCTGCATGCCGAGGTAGCGGCCCTGCATGCCGATGCGCAGCATCCCCGCCGCTTCCGATTCGAGGCCGATCTGGAAGCCTGGCACGTCGACCAGCATCACGATGGGTATGTTGAAGGTGTCGCACAACTCGGTGAAGTGCGTCTGCTTGCGCGCGGCCTTCACGTCGACCACGCCCCCGTGCGTGGGGTTGTATGCGATCACGCCCACCACCTTGCCGGCCAGGCGCGCGAAGCAGGTGATCACCGCGCGGCCGAAAGTCGGCTGGATTTCGAAAACCGAATCGCGGTCCACCACCAGCCGGATCAGCTTCCTCATGTCGTACGGCTGGCGCGGCGAGCGCGGGATGATGTCGGCGAGCGCGTCTTCGCAACGATCCGCCGGGTCGTCGCAACGGACCTCTGGCGGCAGTTCCCACACGTTGGTCGGCAGGTACGAAAGGAAACGCCTTACCTGCTTCAGACAATCCTCTTCGTTGTCCGCCGCGTTGTCGATGGTACCGGCGGTGTCCACCGCCATCTGTACGCCACCCAGCGCTTCCTTCGAAATTTTCGCGCCGTACGCGCGCTCGACCACCGGCGGGCCGGCGGCGAAGATCTGGCTCGTGCCCTTCACCATGACGGTCCAGTGCGACAGCATCGCGCGCCCGGACGGTCCGCCCGCCGCGGTGCCCATCACGGCGGAGACCACCGGCACTAGCCCAAGCAGTTCGACCGAGCGCTCGAAGCCGTCCTGGCCGGCGCCGGGAAACGTGCTGTGGCCGCGCCGCGACAGCGATTCGACGCTGCCGCCGACGCCGTCGATCAGATTGACCAGCGGCACGCGATAGCGCGCCGCGAGATCCTCGATGAAGCCGCCCTGCCCGCCCTTGCGCCGCCCGCTGCCGGAGCCCGAGCCCCCCCTGATGGTGTAATCCTCGCCACCCACCGCGACGGGGCGGCCGTCGATCCTGCCGATGCCCGCGACGTAGGGGTGCGGCGTGAACGACAGGAGCTCGCCGTTTTCGCCGTACTGCGCCTGGCCCGCCAGCTTGCCGACTTCCTGGAAGCTGCCGGCGTCGAGCAGGCTTGTGATGCGCTCGCGCACCGTGAGCTTGCCTTCGGCGTGGTGGCGAGCGACTGCTTCCGGGCCACCGCAGGCCTCGGCGAGACGGCGCCGGCGGTGGACTTCCTCTATCTCTGCAGACCAGCTCACGAGTGCCCTCGCAACGATTTGATATTTATTAATATTTTAAGATTGTCGACTAATAGTCGATAATCTGATTGTTGACAATCATACACTAAAAGCCTAGTTTACCAATAATGAAGCTCCTGGCTTGCGGCGACCGCTCATGACCCCCGGCGCCAACCCGTCCGCACCGCTCACGCTGTCGCTGCCCGAACAGATCGCCGCGCAGCTCTCCGAGCGCATCACCACCGGCGCCTACGCGCCGGGCCGACGCGTGATGGAGCAGGAAGTCTCCCTGGAATTCAGCGTCTCGCGCGGGCCGGTGCGCGAGGCGCTGCGGCTGCTCGAGCGCGACGGTCTCGTCACCATCCTGCCGCGGCGCGGCGCGCAGGTGACGCGCCTGTCGATCGGGGAAGTACGCGAGATCTTCGACATCCGCGCATCGCTGAACGGCCTGCGCGACCGCCAGATCGCGGAGGGGCCCGACCGCGCGCGGCTGCTGCCGGCGCTGGAACGCGGCGTCGAACGGCTGGCGCAACTCGCGCCCGCGCCGGCCGACACGGACGAATACGTCGATACGGTCTTCGAATTGAACCGGTTGCTGAACGATTCCACGCCCAACCGGCGCCTGCGCGCGATCCTGGCGTCGCTCGCGCTGCAGACGCTGCGCTACTCGCGCCTCGGGCTCTCCACGCCGCAACGCCGGCAGCAATCGGTCGGTAACTGGCGGCGGCTGGTGAAGGCGGTGCGGGAGGGTGACGGGCTGGAAGCGCAACGCGCGGCGGAACAGCGGGTGCTCGATTCGCGCGATGCGGCGATCGCCGAGCTTCAAAAAGCGTGATTCGTGATTTGTGATTCGTGAATCGAACTTGAGCGCATGGAGGAAACCGGTGAACGCCGGTTTCGAGTCGAATCACGACTCACGATTCACGGCTCACGCCGTTGCAGCATCAACCGTCGATAACGGCGACGACCTGCCCCTCGGCGACCGGGTCCTTCTCCTTGACGAGTATTTCCGTCACGGTGCCGGGGTCCTCGGTGATCACGGGTATTTCCATTTTCATGGATTCGATCACGATGAGGACGTCGCCGGATTCCAGCTTGTCGCCGGGCTTCGCCTTCAATTGCCACACGGTGCCGGTGATCTCGGACTTGATCTCGATGCGCGCCATGGTCGTCGGCCGGAAATTGTGGAAATGGAAAAGACGCGGCGAGTATAGCACGCAGCCTGAATGGCGCAGGGTGTGACATATAATATTTGGGTTTTCGCGCGTGCCGGCACGCGCGAAAATCCATTGTGGATAAAAAATGGCTGAACTGCCTTCATTAGCGGACTCGTCTCTCGACTTCGACGGGCGCATCGCCACGCTGACGTTCAGGCGCGACGACATGCGCAACGCACTCACCGGCACCCGCATCGCCGACGACATCTGCGCCACGCTCGAGTGGGCGAATGCAACGCCCGGGGTCTCGGTGCTGATCCTGACCGGCGCCGGTTCCGCTTTTTCCGCCGGCGGCAACATCAAGGCGATGCGCGAGCGCGCCATGACCTCCAGCGTCGCCGACATGGAGCGCTACTACCGCACCGGCGTGCAGCGCATACCGCGCGCGATGGCCACGGCGGAAATCGCGGTGATCGCGGCGGTGAACGGACCGGCGATGGGCGCCGGCTTCGACCTCGTCAACATGTGCGACCTGCGCCTGGGCTCGAGCAACGCCCAGTTCGGGGAGACGTTCATCAACCTGGGCATCATGGCGGGCGACGGCGGCGGCTGGTTCCTGCAGCGCGCGGTGGGCGAACAGCGCGCCGCCGAGCTGACGCTCACCGGGCGCATCGTCAAGGCGGAGGAGGCGAGGGCGATCGGCATCCTGCTCGAGGTGACCGAGCCCGGCCAGCTGCTCGCGCGCGCGCAGGAGATCGCCGCGCAGATCGCGGCGAAACCGCCGCTCGCCGTGCGCTACGCCAAGCGCGCGCTGCGGCTCGCGCAGTCCCAGAACCTGGCCGAGCACCTCGATTCCTGCGCCTCCTTCCAGGCGACGCTGCAGAAAACCGAGGATCACCTCGAGGCGCTGGCCGCTTTCTTCGAGAAGCGCAGCGGCGCTTTCAAGGGCAAATGAAACGCGCGCTCATCCTGCTGCTGGCCGGGCTGCTCGCGGTCGCGGCGCCCGCGATCGCGCAACAGCGCCGGCTCGACCCGCTGGACGAGGGAGCCAAGGACGCGTCGTGGGCGGGTTTCAGGAAACAACTGATCGCCGCGACGCAGAAACGCGACCGCGAGTTCGTGCTGGGCATGCTCGACGGCGACGTCAGGAGCGGGCTGGCGGGCGGGCGCGGACCGGAGGAGTTCAGCCGGCAATGGGGGCTCGATTCCGACACGAGCTCGTTCTGGGAAGAGCTGGCGACCGTGCTGGCGCTGCCGGCTGCCTGGCACCGCCCGGAGAAAGGGCCGCTCGAGTTGTGCGTGCCATACGTCGCGGTGCGGTGGCCACAGGATACGGAGGCGTTCGGCGGCGGCGCCATCATCGTCCCGAAAGCCCTGGTGAAATCGGCGCCATCGGCAGCCGCCGGCACGCTGGCGACGCTGTCCTTCCACATCGTCGAAGTCACCGACTGGGAAGTGAACGACCGGTCGGCGGACTCGAAGCAGAAATGGGTGCGGATCAGGCTGAAGAATGGCGAGGGCTACGTGCCGGAAGAGCAGATCCGCAGCCCGATCGAGCACGCCGCCTGTTTCGCGAAAGGCGAGGGCGGCTGGCGCATGATGGGTTTCGGGCCGGCCGGCGGCAAGTGAGGGATGAGGAAGCATGGCTGCTAGAGATATTCTGAAGGAGCTGGCGGAGCGGGAAGCCGAGGCGCTGGGCATGGGCGGGCCGCAAAAGCTCGCGCAGCGCAAGGCGGAAGGGCATCTCAACGCGCGCGAGCGCATCGACTACCTGGTCGATCCCGGCAGCTTCGTCGAATCGGGCCGCTACGCGCGCGCGATCCGCGAGGAAGTCCGGCACAAGACCCCGGCGGACGGCAAGGTGACGGGCTACGCGCGCATCGGCGGTCGCGAAATCTCGCTCGTGTCGAACGATTTCACCGTGCTGGGCGCATCCTCCAGCGTCATCAACATGAAGAAGATCCGGCACGTGAAGCAGGCCGCATCGCGCTACGGCATGCCGCTCGTGTTCCTGGGCGAGTCGTCCGGCGCGCGCATGCCCGACCGCATGGGGGCGGCGGGCCGCGCCATCCTCGCGCAAGACCCGACCGAGTACCAGCGCCTGCGCGAGACGCCGTGGGTGTCCACGCTGATGGGCCAGTGCTACGGCTCCTCGACCTGGTACGCCGCGATGTCGGACTTCGTCGTCATGCGCAAGGGCTCGATCATGGCGATCGCGAGCCCCAACGTCACCTCGATCGCCATCGGCAAGCCGATCGAGGCCGAAGACCTCGGCGGCTGGAAGCTCCTGACCGGCATCTCGGGCCTCGCCGACCTCGCGGTGGACAGCGACCAGCAGGCCCTCGACGCCGTGAAGCGCTTCCTCTCGTACATGCCGGCGCACTGCATGGAAGCGCCGCCCGAGCGGGCGGTGCCGGCGGGCTCGGGCGACGCGTGCCGGAAGATGCTGGAGATCGTGCCGGAGGAACGCAACAAGGTCTACGACGTGCGCAAGGTGATCGCGGCGATCGCCGACAAGGATTCCTCTTTCGAACTGAAGGAGCGCTACGGCCGCTCGCTGACCACGATGCTGGCGCGGCTCGACGGCAAATCGGTCGGCTTCATCGCCAACAACCCGATGTTCAAGGGCGGTGCGCTCGACGCCGATGCCTGCCAGAAGGCAACCAGCTTCATGGTGCTGTGCGATTCCTTCAACATCCCGATCGTGTTCCTGGTGGACGTGCCGGGCTTCCTCATCGGCGTTGAAGGCGAGCTGCGCGGCATGCCGGGCAAAGTCATCAACTGGATGAACGCGCTGTCGCTCGTCACGGTGCCGCGCGTGACCGTGATCATGAGGAAGAGCTACGGCCAGGCCTTCATCAACATGGGCGGCGGGCGCAACACCGACGAGCTCGCGTGCTGGCCGTCGGCGGACCTGGGCTTCATGGACCCGCGCGTCTCGGTCAACGTGCTCTACGGCGTCAGGGAGCAGGACGATCCGGAGAAGTTCAGGGAACTGGTCGCCAAGGTCAACCGCGATACCACGCCCTGGGAGCTCGCGCGGCTCTACGAGGCGCAGCACGTCATCGACCCGCGCGACACGCGCGACTTCCTCGTCCGCATGCTCGCCGTGCACCGCAAGCGCCTGAAGAACGGCGTGGGCGAGCACAAGCTGGCGAACTGGCCCACCAGTTACTAGAGAGACGGACGGCGCCATGGCTGTCTTTTTCGCGTTTCTACACCACCTCGCCGCGTTCGCGCTGGTTGCGGCGCTCACCGCCGAACTGGTGCTGATCCGCGGCGAGCTGACGGTCGAGAACGCCCGCCGCATCCTGCGTTTCGATGCCGTGTACGGAATATCGGCGGGCGTACTGCTGGTGGTCGGACTGCTGCGGGTCTTCTACTTCGAGAAGGGCGCGGCCTACTATTTTCACTCGGCGCCGTTTCTCGCCAAGCTGGCGCTGTTCGCCGCGATCGGCCTGCTGTCGATCTATCCCACGCTGGAGTTCCTGTCGTGGCGCAAGACGCTCGCGCGGGGGCAGGTGCCGGCCGTGGATCCGCGCAAGCTGCGCGCGATCCGCTCGATCATCCACTGGGAACTGGTCGCCCTCGTGCCGATCCTGGTCTGCGCCGTATTGATGGCGCGCGGCGTCGGTCATTTCGGCTGACGGCCCCGTCAGGGAACGACCGGCGACGGGCGCGGCAGGGCAACTCCCATTTCGCCGGCGACCTGGCGCAGCAGGTCGGGCCGGTCGCTGATGACGCCGTCCACTCCCATGCCGATGAAGCGGCGCATGCCGGCGGCGTCGTTGACCGTCCAGACCACGACCTTCAAGCCCAGCGATTGCGCTTCTTTCACCGCATCGGGCGTCAGGTCGCCGGAATAGGGCGACCAGACCGCGCCGCCTGCCGCCTTGACCATCCTGGGGACCGATCCACTGTATTGATCCACCTTTAAGCCGGCCGTCCAGGGAGACTGACGGCCGGCTTGGATGTTGTCCATGAACCCGCTGACCGAGGTGAGGTAGACCGTCGGGATCTCCGGCGCCTCCTTCTGCACCACGGCAAGCGTGCGCCAGTCGAAGGACTGGATGGCGGCGCGCTTCTCCATTTTCGCCGCGCGTATTGCCGCGATCAGCTTCCGGGCGAAATCCTCGGGCGTCGTGGTCTCGGCCGGCGCCAGCGGCGAGATCTTGGTCTCGATGTTGAAACGCACCGTCTCGTTTCCGCTCTTCGCGACCAGCGCAAACACGTCCGCAAGGCGCGGGATGCGCGCGCCGTCGGCCGCCGTCTGTTCGGGCCAGCGCTTCGCGTACGCGTTCGACGGATTCAGTCGCCCGACGTCGTAACGCGCGAGTTCGTCGAAGGCCAGGCTGCGGATCGCCGGCCCGGTCTTCTCCAGCCATTTTCCGTCGGGCCCGCGGGTGATGTCGGGATTCAGTGCCGGATCGTGGCTCACCACCACCACGCCGTCCCGGGTCACGGCGCAGTCCATCTCCAGCGTGGTGACGCCGATCGAAAGCGCCCGGGCGAACGCCGGCAGCGTGTTCTCCGGCGCAAGCCCGCGCGCGCCGCGATGGCCCTGGATATCGAGCGC
Organism: uncultured Streptomycetaceae bacterium; assembly: GCA_964581835.1. Lineage (GTDB taxonomy): Bacteria > Pseudomonadota > Gammaproteobacteria > Burkholderiales > SG8-41 > SG8-41. The sequence goes on from CAZOQY010000022.1 coordinate 11,206, forward strand.
CTGGCCGGCGGCCGCAGTCATCGCCAATCCGATGGCGAGCGCGAAGCCGGCAAAGGCGCGATCGATGGTCCGCGAACCGTGTTTCGGCTCCTCATCCCTCATCCCTCCGCCCTCATCCCTCGGGCGGTCACTCGCCCTTGATCCCCGCCGCCTTGATCACCTTGCCCCACTTCGCGATCTCGTTCTGCACGAACGCGGTGTACTGCTCCGGCGTGCTGCCGACAGGGTCGGCGCCCATGCCCTGCAGCCGCTCGCGCATGTCCGGCGCGTTGAGCGCCTTGACGATCTCGGCGTTCAACCGGTCGATGATCGGCCGCGGCGTCTTCGCCGGCGCGGCAACGCCGAACCACGACGTCACCGAGAAACCGGGCAGGCCGCTTTCCGCGACGGTCGGTATGCCCGGCGCGGCGGCCGTGCGCTTCGTCCCGGAGAGCGCGATCGGCCGCAGCCGGCCCGTCTGGATGTGCCGGATCACGGCCGGGATGTTGGCGAAGTACAGCGACACTTCGCCAGAGAGCAGCGCGGTAAGCCCCAGGCCGCTGCCCTTGTAGGGGATGTGCACCCACTTCGTTCCCGTCAGGTGCTGGAACAACTCGCCCGAGAGATGGGGGGTGGTGCCGGTGCCGGAGGTGCCGTAGTTGATGTCCCCGGGCCGCTGCTTCGAGATTGCGATCAGCGATTTCACCGAGGTCACCGGCAGCGACGGGTGCACCGTCAGCAGGTTCTGCGACTCCGCCAGCTGGGTGATGAAGGCGAAATCGCGCACCGAGTCGAAGGACAGTTTCATCAGCGAGGGGTTGGTGGAATGGGCAGGCGCGTTCAGCACGATGGTGTAGCCGTCCGGCGCCGCGCGGGCGGCGAGCTCGGTGGCGATGGCGGTGCTGGCGCCGCCGCGATTCTCGATCACCACCTGCTGGCCGAGCGCCTCGGTGAGCTTCGGGGCGATCGCGCGCGCCAGGATGTCGTTGGTGCCGCCCGGCGGAAAACCGATCAGGAAGCGGATCGGCTTGGCCGGATAGGTTTGTGCCATAACCGTATGGCACAAACCTAATAACAAGAATCCAAGAATGGGAATTGGGAAACGCTTCATGCTCTTGTCAGAACAGATTCTTGAATTTAGCAGTGTGTCGTCCATGGGCTCGGCAGATCATGATGGTGTCGGCCCGCGCAACACGGTGTTGAAAACAAAGTCCGACACACTGCTGGTCACTCGCCCTTGATCCCCGCCGCCCGGATCACCTTGGCCCACTTGGCGATCTCTTCCTGGATGAAGGCGGTGTACTGCTCGGGCGTCGTGCCGACCGGGTCCGCGCCCAGGCCCTGCAGCCGCTCCCGGATGTCGGGCGCGTTGAGCACCTTGATCAATTCCGCGTGCAGCCGGTCGAGGATGGGGCGCGGCGTTTTCGCGGGCGCCGCCACGCCGTACGCGGTCGTCACCGAGTAACCCGGCACGCCGGCTTCCGCCACCGTCGGGATGTCCGGCGCCGCCGGCGTGCGCTTCGGCCCGGTCACCGCCAGCGCGCGCAGCTTGCCGGCGCGCGCGTGGGTGATGACGGTCGGCACGTTGCCGAAATAGATCACGTGCTGGCCGGCGAGAAGGTCCACCACCGCGGGGCCGCCGCCCTTGTAGGGTATGTGCAGCCACTTGACCCCGGTCATGAACTGGAACAGCTCGGCGGAGAGGTGCACCGTGGTGCCGGTCCCGGAGGAGCCGTAATTGATGGCGCCCGGCGGATACTTCTTCGAAAACGCGACCAGCTCCTTGACGCTCCTCGGCGGGAACGACGGGTGCAGCACCAGCAGGTTCTGCGACTCCGCCGCCTGCGTGATGAACGCGAAGTCGCGCACCGAATCGAAATTGAGCTTGATCAGCGCCGGGTTGGTGGCGTGGCCCGGCGCGACCAGCATGATGGTATAGCCGTCCGGCGCCGATCGGGCCGCGAGTTCCGCGGCGATCGAGGCGTTCGCCCCGCCGCGGTTCTCGATCACCACCGGCTGGCCCAGGAATTCGGAGAGCTTGGGCGCCAGCAACCGCGCCACGATGTCGTTGGTGCCGCCCGGCGGAAATCCCACCAGGAAACGGATCGGCTTCGCGGGGTAGGGCGCCTGCGCTGCCGCGGGCAAAGCCGCGATGCCCGACGTTGTGATGCTCAATGCCAGTACCAGCCAGCGGTGTTTCATTTTGCCTCCTCGCAAAAGTTGTTCACCGTACTGCGGACAACCCGTCTAGTTCTTCTTCGGTCCGAATCCCTTCTCGAAATGCGGCCCGGCCATGGTGCCGTCCACCGCGCGCCCGATGATGCCCTGCGACAGATCCTTGATCGCGATGAAGATCACGTCCTCGTCGTCGGGCGCGGCCACCAGGGTATGCGGCGCATTGGCCGGGATGTAGATCAGCGTGCCGGCCGGCGCACGGATTTTCCGGCCGTTGACCGAGCCCACCAGCGTGCCGCGCACCACGAGGTTGAACTGCTCGTTCCTGTGGGTGTGCATGCGCGAGCCGGTGCCGCGTTCCTTGTGGATGTAGCCGACCAGCATGCGGTCGCCTTCCACCACGCCACCGTGCGAGGTCGAGTAGCCGGTGCCCGCCGGCACGTCCTTTACCTGCGCCAGGTTGAACTGGTAACGGCCGTTGCCGCCTCGAATCGCCCCTGCTGTCTTGGTTCGACCTGTACGCTCTTTCACTACAACACGCCTGGAAGAGCCCGGGCGGGCGATTCGAGCAGCCGCGCGCCCGCGCGCGGCGGATTTCGCGTCGTTTCGGGCAGATGGCTTGCGGGTTGCCATACCGATTTCCTCGTTTCCCGGAATTGCCGTCGATTCTAGTCTTTTATCGATCTGTAATTCGCGCGGCGAATTACAGGTAGTCGACGATCTTCCACTCGCCCGGCTTGACGTTGACCACGCTCTTGCTCCTGCCGGGACGGCGGTCGGCGTAGATCCGGCCTTCCTTCATCACTACCTTGATGTTCTTCTTCTCCTGCAGGCAGCGGATGTCCTTGAGTGGATCGCCGTCCACCGCGATCAGGTCGGCGAGCTTGCCCGGCTCGAGCGTGCCGAGTTCGTGGTCGAGCTTCAGCGCGCGCGCGGCGTTGCGGGTGGCGGTGAGCAGCGCGTCCATCGGCTTCATGCCGAGATCGACGTAAATCTCCAGCTCGCGCGCGTTGGTGCCCATCTCCGGGTCATAGCCCATGTCGGTGCCCATCGCAATGTTCACGCCGGCTTTCATCATGCGCTGGAAGGTACGGAAGCACTCGGGCTGGATCTGTTTCATCTTGTTCAGCACGAACTGGGAAGTGCCCTGATCCTTGCGCGTCTGGATCGCGCGGTCGGTGCGGTGCAGCAGCGTCGGCGTCATCCACACGCCGGCCTCGGCGATGCGGTCGGTCGTCTCCGCATCGGAGAAAACCATGTGCTCGATGGTGTCGGCGCCCGCCTCGAGCGCCATGCGCTGGCCCTGCGGCGTGAAACAGTGCACCGCGGCCACCTTGTGGAAGGCGTGCGCCTCGTCGACGATGGCGTTGATTTCCTCCTGCGTCATGTTGCGGATGTCGGGCTCTTCCTTGTCGGTGCCGCCGCCGCCGGTGACGCAGGTCTTGACGACATCGCAGCCGGCCAGCAGGTTGGTGCGGGCGAGCTTCCTCAGTTCCCACGGCCCGTCGGCGGTCTGGAAGCCGAGGCGCTGCATGGCGCGCGGCTGGATCAGGTCGAGATGCGAGCCGGTGATGGTGGTGAAGCCGCCGATCAGCATGCGCGGCCCCTCGACGATGCCGGCGTTGATCGCCTCGCGCACGGCGCACAGTTCCGCGGTGAGCAGTCCGCGGCTGGAGTTGAGTCCCAGGTCGCGCAGCGTGGTGAAGCCCATGTCGAAGCACAGCTGCGCGTGAAAGAGGCCGTACATCTGCTGCAGCTCCGGGGTAATCTCCCACTGCGCGACCCGGTAGTTGTGGAAGGTCAGGCAGTTGAACATCATCGTGTGCAGGTGAGCGTCGATCAGGCCCGGCATGACGGTGAGCGCGCCGCAATCGATGACCTGGGCGCGTGGCGGTACCTTGAGACTCGCGCTTGTGCCGACGCGCTTCACGCGGCGGCCTTCGAGCTCGATCACGGGATTCTTCACCGGCTTGCCGCCCCGGCCGTCGATCAGCAGCCCCGCCTTGACGTACTGGACCGGCCCTTTGGGCTCCGGCGCCTTGATCTCCATGCGGTATGCCTTTCTTTTCGTGGTTGTCGGTTGCGCGTTCAGCGGAAACCCTGCGCCGCCGCGACGAAGCGCGCGTAGGCCTGGGGGTCGAGCAGGCCGCGCGGCGTGCGGCGCCCCGCGTCGATTTCCAGCGCGGCAAGCGTGCGCTCGATGGCCTCCCGTTCAAGCCCGCGCGTGATGAACACCAGGCGCGAGCGGCGGTCCTCGTCGGGCCAGCGCGCGAGCCCGACCGGCTCGTCGATCACGGTCTGCACCGCGTGCACCGCGAGCGGGGCGCCCTCGACGTTGATCAGCCCCTTCACGCGCAGCAGGCCGGCGCCGCGCAGCGACGCCAGCAGCGAGAGCCAGGTCATCAGCCCGGCGCGGGTCACCGGCCGGTCGATCACGAAACTGTGCGAGCGGATGCGCTCGAGGTGGCGTGGGGTCTCCGGCACGGGAAGCGTTTCCGCTGCGGCATAGGCGGTCTCGTTGAGCCAGCGCGCGGCGTCGGCGGCTTCGAGCGCCGCGCCGAACAGTTCTTCCGGCGCAACCAGGCCGCGCGTCACGCGCAGCCGCCGCGCGCCGGGATTGGCGCGGGCGAGCCGGCGCTCGAGCGCCGCGACCGACGTCTCGTCCGCGAGGTCGCACTTGGTGACGAGCAGGCGGTCGGCGAGCGCGGCCTGCTTGACGGCCTCGGCGTGCTCATCGAGGCTGGCGGCGCCGTGCACCGCGTCCACCAGGGTCGACACGCCGTCCGCGCGGTAGCGCGGCGCCACCACTTCGTCGGTGATCAGGGTCTGGAGCAGGGGAACGGGATCGGCGAGCCCGGTGGTCTCGATCAGCACGCGGTCGTACGGCGGCAGCGTGGCGTCGCGGCGCCTGCGGTCGAGATCGCGCAGCGTGTCCACGAGATCGCCGCGCACGGTGCAGCAAATGCAGCCGCTCGCGAGCAGCACCGTGTTCTCGGCGGGTGTGGCGACCAGCAGGTGGTCGAGGCCGATCTCGCCGAACTCGTTGATGATGACCGCCGCGCGCGCCATGCCCGGATCCTGCAACAGGCGGTTCAGCAGCGTCGTCTTGCCGCTGCCCAGGTAGCCGGTGATGATGGAAACCGGCAGCCGCCCGTCACTGGCTGCGGTCATGATCGATTGAACCACAGAAGCGCGGCGAGAAAGGGTATGTCTTTTCCTGCGCCTCTGCGGTTGATCAACTAAGCCGCGAGGATCTGGCGCTCGGTTTCGGCGGTGTACTTCCCGGCGCTGGCCAGGCTGTTCATGCGCGAGCGATGCAGGAGCGCCGCCTGCCCGGCGGCGATGTTGGCGGTAACGCCTTTCCAGGCTTTCAGCGAAGGCGCCTGCAGCGCGCGGCCATAGGAGAACGACAGCGGCCACGGCAGCTTGCCGGCGTAGGTCTTGTTCATTTCGTTCAGGTGCGCGGTCGCGAGCTCGTCGCTCTGGCCGCCCGAGAGGAACACGATGCCGGCGACCGCGCCCGGCACGGTGCGTTTCAGCACGCGCACGGTCCGCTCCGCGACCTCCGCCACCGGCGCCTGGCGCGGGCAGCCCTTGCCGGAAATCACCATCGAAGGCTTGAGCACGGTGCCTTCGAGCACCACCCGCTGCGAGTAGAGCGCGTCGTAGACGGCATTCAACGCCCATTCCGTCACTTCCTCGCAGCGCTCGATGGTGTGGTCCGTGTCCATGATCACCTCGGGCTCGACGATCGGCACCAGCCCCGTGGCCTGGCAGATCGCCGCATAGCGCGCCAGCGCGTGGGCGTTGGCAGTGATGCAGGCGGTGCTGGGGATGTCCTTGCCGATGTTGATGACCGCGCGCCACTTGGCGAACTTCGCGCCCAGCTTCACGTACTCGGCACAGCGCTTGGGCAGGTTGTCGAGGCCCTCGGTCACCTGCTCGCCCGGGCACAGCGCGAGGTCCTTGGCGCCGGTGTCGACCTTGATGCCGGGCAATATCCCGTTTTTCTGCAGCAGCTCGACGAACGGGGTGCCGCTGACGCCTTTCTGGCGCAGCGTCTCGTCGTAGAGAATCACGCCGCTGATGTACTGGCCGAGGCCCTTCGCCGTGAACAGCATGTCGCGGTAGGCGCGGCGGTTGTCCTCGGTATTCTCGACCTGGATGCTCTTCAGCCGTTTTTCGATGGTGCCGGTGGATTCGTCGGCGGCGAGTATGCCCTTGCCGGGCGCGACCATCGCCTGCGCGATGGCTTGCAGTGACTGGTCAGACATGGTTTCTCCTCGAACGGCGTGGTGTAGTGGGATGGCCGATTTTACTACGGCTGCGCTAGGCCTTCCGGTGCTCCCCGACTTTGACGATCTTCATGGTGTTGGTGCCGCCGGCCTTGCCGAAAGGCTCGCCGATGGTGAGCACGATATAGTCCCCCTGCTGCACCGCGCCGCGCTTCAACAGTTCGTCTTCAGCCATGTTGAGCGCCTTCTCGGGGTTGCGCGCGCCCTTGAACTTGACCGGGTAGACGCCCCGGAACAGCGTCACCCGGCGCCGCGTCTCGATCACCGAGCTCATGGCGTAGACCGGCACCGCCGTGTGCATGCGCGACATCAGCAGCACGGTCTTGCCGCTCTGGGTCAGCGACGCCACCGCCTTGATGTCGAGGTTGTTGGCGGTGAACACGGTGGCGCGCGCAATCGCCTCCTCGACTTCCTCCGGCGGGGCGCGGCGCTCCCGTTCGCGCGCCGCGGTGTCTTCCTTTTCGGCCTCGACGCACACCCGCGCCATCGCCGCCACCGTCTCCACCGGGTATTTCCCGGCCGCGGTCTCGGCCGAGAGCATCACGGCGTCGGTGCCGTCGAGCACGGCGTTGGCGACGTCGGAGACTTCGGCGCGCGTCGGAATCGGATTCTCGATCATCGATTCCATCATCTGCGTGGCGGTGATGACGACGCGGTTCTTCTCGCGCGCCAGGCGGATCATGCGCTTCTGCAGCGCCGGCACCACCGCGTCGCCGACCTCGACCGCGAGGTCGCCGCGCGCCACCATGATGGCGTCGGACGCGTCGAGGATGTCTTCCAGCGCCGGGATCGCCTCCGCGCGCTCGATCTTGGCGACGGTCATGGCGTTGCCGCCCGCCTTCTTCATGAGATCGCGCGCCCAGCGCATGTCGTCGCCCGAGCGCGGGAACGACACGCCGAGGAAGTCCGCCTTCAGCCTGGCGGCGGTCCTGATGTCCTGCTTGTCCTTCTCGGTCAGCGCCGGCGCGGTCAATCCGCCGCCCTTGCGGTTGATGCCCTTGTTGTTGGAGAGCGGCCCGCCCTGTTCCACGACCGTGAGGATGCGCGAACCCCGAACCGAGGACACGCCCAGCACGATGCGGCCGTCGTCGAGCAGCAGCGTGTCGCCGGTGCGCACGTCGTTGGGAAGGTTCTTGTAGTCGAGGCCGACCGTGTGCTCGTCGCCCAGCGCGCAGTCCGCGTCGAGCACGAACTTCTGGCCCGCCTTGAGCGAAATCCTGCTGTCCTTGAAGCGGCCGATGCGGATCTTGGGGCCCTGCAGATCGACCAGCACGCCCACCGCGCGGCCCGCCTTGCGCGCCAGCTCGCGCACCAATTCGACGCGCTTCGCGTGCTCGTCCGCGGTGCCGTGCGAGAAATTCATGCGCACGACGTCGAGGCCGGCCTCGATCATGCGCGCCAGCGTCTTCGGGTCGCTCGAGGCGGGACCGAGGGTGGCGACGATCTTGGTGCGGCGGGGCATGGGCGGAAGTCTAACCTAAGCGGCCCTTTGTTCCAGTATCTCGACCGCCGGCAGCTTTTTCCCCTCCAGGAACTCGAGGAAGGCGCCGCCGCCGGTGGAAATGTAGGAAATGCGGTCGGCAATGCCGTAGGGGCGACCCCCAACGTGGCCAACGCCTGGGGCGCGATCTACCGGAACGGA
>CAZOQY010000023.1:0-1163 GCA_964581835.1 uncultured Streptomycetaceae bacterium
GACAGTTCAGCGGACGGCTGCGGCCGCCGCCGAACCACGCCGGATCGACCGGACGCCCGGCGCCGCTCATCCGGCGTCGCCAGAATGAGACAAACGAGGAGACAATCATGCGGCCTTGCAACAAACCGGCAATATTCACCGCCCTGGTGCTCGCGGCGGGAACGGCATTCGCCCAGCAGTACCCGGTCAAGCCGGTGCGCATCGTGGTGCCGTTCGCGCCGGGCGGCCCCAACGACATCCTCGCGCGCGTCATGGCGCAGAAGCTGACCGAGTCCTGGAACCAGCCGGTCATCGTGGAAAACCGCGCCGGCGGCGGTACCGTGATCGGCACCGACGTCGTCGCGAAAAGCCCGCCTGACGGCTACAACCTGCTGATGGTGTCGTCCAGCCATGCCACCAATCCCACGCTGGTGAAGAAGCTGCCCTTCGACACGCTGCGCGACCTCGCGCCGGTGATCCTGGTGGCGAACTCCGCCAACGTGCTGCTCGCCCACCCCTCGCTGCCCGCGCGCTCGGTGAAGGAGTTGATCGCGCTGGCGCGGGCGCGACCGGACCAGGTCGCCTTCGGATCGGGCGGCAACGGCACCTCCACGCACCTTTCCGGCGAGCTGCTGGCGCAGATGGGCGGCGTCAAGATGATCCACGTGCCGTACAAGGGCGCCGGGCCGGCCAACATCGCGCTTCTCTCCGGCCAGATCACCTGGATGTTCGGCAACGCCATACCCTCCGTGCCGCACATCAAGACCGGCCGCCTGCGGGCGCTGGCGGTGACCGGCGAGAAGCCGCTGCCGGCGCTGCCCGGCGTGCCCAACGTCAACAGCACGCTCCCGGGATTCGAGGTCTATTCCTGGTACGGCGTCTCGGTGCAGGGCGGCACGCCGAAGGACGTGATCGCGAAGATCAACCACGACATCGGCCGCATCCTCGGCTCCGCCGACATGCGCACCCGGCTGGAGGCGGAGGGCGCCGAGCCCGGCGGCGGCACCCCGGATGATTTCGCCCGCTTCTTCAGGAACGAGATCGACAAGTGGGCGAAGGTCATTGCCAGGGCGGGGATCAGGCTGGAGTAACCACGCCTTTCGCGCTTACTTTCGCCTTCCGACTTCCGCCTTGAAAAAAGCCTCGCAAGGAGGCTTTTTTGATCTGGAGCGGGTGAACGGAAT
>CAZOQY010000023.1:1263-19224 GCA_964581835.1 uncultured Streptomycetaceae bacterium
AAAAAAGCCTCGCAAGGAGGCTTTTTTGATCTGGAGCGGGTGAACGGAATCGAACCGTCGTATGCAGCTTGGGAAGCTGCCGTTCTACCATTGAACTACACCCGCCGAAGGCGCAAATTTTAACGGTTATTCACGGCCCGCGGCAAACGGGCCCGCGCGGCGGATCAAGCCGAGGTTTTCCCGAGGTACGCCTGCCGCAGGTTGACGGCGATGATCTCGATCTTGCGCCGGTAACAGTTGACGAACGAATCGATCGCCAGCTTCGGCTGGTTCAGAAGATCCTCGGCGCCGTGCGCCTCCTGCGACCAGCCGTAGTCGTCGCAGATGATCAGCCCGCCAACGCGGCAGAGCTGAAAGGACAGGACCAGGTCGCCCAGCACGTCGGCACACTGGTGGCTGCCGTCCACGTGTATGGCATCGAAGGACTGGCCGAGCCCCTCGCCGAGCAACGCGGCCAGCGCGCCGGAAGACTGCCCTTTGCGCACGTGGACCGCCACATCCGACCGGCTCCGGGATTTCGCCGTTGCCACGTTGCGCAGGAACCTCGCCTCGACCGCGGCCATGTCGACGGCCTGGTGTTCGACGCCGCCCGCCCAGGTATCGACGCAGTAAATTTCCCCCTTCGCGCCCGGCACGAACGCATTCTCGATCAGCCACGCCGCCGATTGTCCCTCGTAGGAACCGACCTCGAGTATCCGGGCGGCGCCGGGCAGCCGGGCAAACAGGTCCTGCCACAGAGGGATGCACGGCGAGAACCAGTCGGACGTGAATGCATAGCCGCCGCTTCCGGCATGCGCGCCGCCGTCAACCGGTTGTTGCCGGTCGTCCACGCCGCGCCGGCTGTCGGGAGTAAGCATCTGCTTGATCAATCGGGTTATCAGCATACGGGCGGCCATGGGCCCGACAGCATTCTACTGCCCTTTGCCGGGACGTTCAGGGCCGCCAGAGCGGGCGCGCGGGCAATGCGCCCTCGAGCAGCGACTGGTCGAGGAAGAAGTAGGCATCGAAGTGATCCCGGGGCACGATCTCGACGCCGTTCTCGACGCCCACAGCGTTGCCGTTCTGCATCCACCACCGGCGGTGTTCCCCGAGAAAGGCCGCGTCCGCCGGAAAGAACGAGAACCGGTGCCCGGCATCGTGCAGCCGCCTGTCCATCGAATTCGCCGCCACCGGCGTCAGCCAGTCGCCCTGGGTGCCGCTCGCGTGATAGGCGGTGAGCGCGATGTTGAATACCGGCTTGTCCGTCAGCGCGTGAAAAAAATACACGCCGGACTTGAGGTCGCCGTAACCCCACCAGTCGGCCTGCGACCGGTTGTGCGAAACGTGGCTGGTATGCGCCACCAGCACGGCGCGGGCGGCAGCCTGCTTCTCCATGACCAGCATCAGGTTCCTGCCCTGGGCGCGGTCCCGCTCGTTCCAGCTCAGCACGTCGTCCGCCTGCTCGAGGTGATAAAAACCGAGCCAGCCGAGGAGGGTCGATGCCGACAGCGCCAACTCGTAGGCTGCCTCCGCGGTGGAATCGCCCCCGCGTTTCCGGACCGCGCCCGCCGCCCGGGCGGCCTCCATCAGCGCGGTCAAGGCGGCACGGCAATCCTCGTAAGCGGCTTCGGGCAGGAATCTCGGTCCCTGTACCGTGCCGGGCAGCAGGCGATCCAGGTCGCCCCAGGATCGGGCGCCGTACCCGGGGCAGCGGGCCCGGATACGGCCGGTCAGCGCGGCGGGCGCACCCGTGGCTTCGCCCAGCACATCGATCCGCTCGTAGTGCTCCCACGGCCGGTCCCAGATGTCCGTGCCGCGAAACACGACCGGGTCCCCGGGGTTCTTCCGGTTGTACTCGCAGATCCAGTCCCACAACGGACGATCGGCGGCGGTCGGCATGTACAGCACGTCCAGCGGGGGCGGGCCGACGCTGCCGGCGCAGGCGGAAACCCAGCGCGCCAGTTCGAGGCTGCGCAGCACCGGGTTCTCCCACGCGATCAGGCGCAAGCCGTGGTGGGAGACGAGGTAACGAATCAGCCGCGCCTGCACCCGCAGAAATCCGGCGGAGCCGTGCACGCTTTCGCCGATCGCAATGACATCGGCGGATGCGACGCGCTTCGCCAGCAAGACGGAAAGCTCGCGGTCGGTGACGTCCTCGGGTGCGGTGCGGAATTCGGTCACGCCGGGCAATGCCGCTGATGCCGGCGCAGCGGCCCAGAAAAACAGCACGGCGAAACACGTTATCAGCTTCATGCGTGCGGCCGCCCGCAAGCCGGCTTGCCGCCCCTCAGATGCGCGACACCCGGCACAACAGCGTCTTCAGGTTGGTCTGGTCGGAGACCGGGTCGCGCTGCGTCTTGTCGGTGAGGAAGTTCACCGGGCGCCAGGGATTGTAGGGCTGGCGCTCGCCCCAGCCGATCGGGATGAACACCGCGCTCGGGCGGATGCCGGCATGCACCCAGGCCACCGCCTCGATCTCGCCGTGGGCGGATTCGATGCGCACCCGCTCGCCGTCGGCGATGCCGAGCTGCGCGGCCTTGTCGGGGTGGACCTGGCAGTAGAGATCGGGCCACATCTCCTGCGCCTGCCAGAAATAATGCGTCCAGCTGTGGAAATGCGCCGCCGGCGGGCGCCCGGTCACGAGCTCGGTATCGAATCCCCGCGCGCGCAGCCGTGCGCCGGGATGGTCCGCGCCGGGCGCGACGATGCGGCCGCGCGATACGCCGGTTGCCGGCGAGCAGAAAGGCGAGATCACCCCCTCCTCCGCGTCGCTGTCCAGCAGTTCCATGTACGGCAGGTCGACCAGTTGCTCGCGCTCAGAATAGAACTCGGGCAGCGCCGACAGGCCCAGCACGTTGAACCTGGCTTCCAGCTCTTCGGTCCAGAACTCCAGCTTGCCGGACTTGGTCGGGAAACGCCGTCCCGGCGCCCCACCCGGCACCGTCGTGCCTTCGAGGTACAGCGTTTCGATCTCCGGCGCGTCCTCGGTCGCCACCGGGTGGCGCACCCAGCGGTACGGGACCGAGTGCAGGCGCTTCTGCGTGCAGCCGCGCAGGCCGTCGCTGTCGCTGCACACCTCGTCCCAGAACACGGCCGGGTCCTTGTACTTCTCCTTCAGCACGTCGTCGAAGCCGAAGCGCTTGCCCAGCTCGATCCAGATCCAGGTGTCGGATTTCGCCTCGCCCGGCGGATCGATCATCTTGTCGATCCAGACGATGCGGCGGTCGTCGTTGGAGCGGCCGATCTCGCCTTTCTCGATGCCGCTCGCCGCCGGCAGCAGGTAATCCGCGTAGGCCGAGGTCTCGTTGGCGAACAGCTCGATGTGCACCAGCAGATCGAGCGCGGTGAACGCCTCGCGCGACCGCGTCTGGTCGGGCCACTGCGCCATCGGGTTGTTGCAGGTGATCAGCGCGCGGATCGGGTACGGCTTGCCGTGCAACATGGCCTCGGTCCAGCCGACGGGGCTGCGCCGCACGCGCGGGCGGTTGTATTTCGGCGCGCGCCCCGGCGGCACCTTCGCAGCGATCGGCGTGCCCGCGCTCATGTTGAAGTAGGCGCCGCCGCGCCGTCCCCAGTTGCCGGTGATCGCCGCCACGAACATCAGCGCGCGGTTGGTCTGCGTGCCGTTGCTGTGCTGGTTGACGCCGCGGCTCGCGAAGATCACGCAGCCGTCGGCGGCGGCGATCTCTTCCGCCAGCCGGCGAATCTCGCCCGCGGCGATGCCGGTGATCGGCTCCGCCCATTCCGGGGTATAGCCGCGCTCCATTAGAAAATCGCGCCAGCGCCCGAAACCGAGCACCCATTGCTCGCAGAACGCGGCGTCGTGCAGGTGGTTGGCGAGAATATGCTGCGCCAGCGCGAGCCCGAGCGCCATGTCGGTGCCCGGGCGGATCGGCAGCCAGCGGTCGGCCTTGGACGCGGTCGCCGTCAGGCGGGGGTCCACCGCCACCAGCTTCGCGCCGTTGCGGATGCGCCAGTCGTTGATCATGCCGAAGTACACCGGTCGCGTTTCGGCCTGGTTGTCGCCGATGTAGACATAGAGCTGCGCCGAGCCGAGGTCGCCGGGCGTGTAGCTGTTGCCGCTGCCGATGCCGCCCTGCGTGATCTCGTAGGCGACGTTCTTGGAGCTCGCGCAGAACGGGTCGGTGCCGTCCTTGTTGGGCGTGCCCCACAACTCCGCGAACATCTTGGTCGTCGCGCGATAGTCGAGTATGCCGGTGCGCGTGCCGATGAACATCGCCAGCGCCTCGGCGCCGTACCGGTCGCGCACCCCGCGCAGCCTGTCGGCGATTTCATCCAGCGCCTGGTCCCAGGTGATGCGCTCGAAGCGCCCCTCGCCGCGGGCGCCGACGCGTTTCTGCGGGTACAGCAGGCGATGCTCGCTGTGGTACATCTGCAGCGTCAACTGCGACTTCGGGCAGACGCGCCCCTGCAGCACCGGGTCGTCGGGGTTGCCGGTGATTTTCACCAGTCGCTCGCCCTTGAAATGAAACTGCGTGCTGCAGCAGTTGAAGCAGATGTTGCAGCCCCCGGGCACGACCCGGTCTGCCGCCGCGTCCGCGCGCGTCTCGCCGTAGGGAAACGCCGGCCGGGATTCGGCGATCGAGCCTTGCGCCGCCAGCGCATCCATGAAAGTCGGCCGCCGCGATTCCGCCGGCGCCGCCCGCGACGGCACCACGCCGGTGGCCGCGCTCTCGCCCCGTGGCGTGGTGCGTTCAAGGTAAATCGTCGCCGGCCCGAGCAGGAAATGGTCCTGGTCGCGCGGCAGCCGGCCACTGTCCTTGGCCTCTTCCAGCAGTTCGTCCCGCCGACCGAAGCGAATCGCCTGCGTCGGGCAGACGCTGGCGCACGCCGTGGTGGCGGCGCCTTCCGCGCGGCGGTCGACGCACAGGTCGCACTTCACCGCGTGATGGTCTTTCGCGTCGTAGCCCATCGCGCTGTACGGACAGGCGATCACGCATTCGCCGCAGCCGGTGCAGCGCGACTCCACGACGCGCACGATGCCCGTCGCGGGATCCTTCTCGATGGCTTTCGGGTTGACCGGGCAGGCGCGCAGGCACGCGGGCCGCTCGCAATGCTGGCAGGTGAGCGTCAGGAACGCGAGTCCCGCCTCCTCCAGCGCGCTCGCCCACACCACCTTGTTGCGATACTCGCCGGGCCCGAGCCGGTGCTCCTGCTTGCAGGCCGCCTCGCAGCTCTTGCAGCCGGTGCAGCGCTCGAGGTCGATCAAGAGCGCCAGGCGCTCGCTGCCGGTTCGGGCCGCCGTGGTCATGCCGTCACCATGCCGCGAGGTGCCACCAGGTGATCGGGCCGCCGTCGGCGACGTAGCCCGCGAAGAAAGTCACCGTGACCACGTGAACGATCACGCCCAGCACGAAAATCCACGCCAGCGCCATGTGCAGTGGCCGCCACCACGCCTGCCGCGGCGGCACCGCTCGCCGCGTGCCCAGCAGCACGGACTCCTCGCGCGCGAGCCTGCGATAGGCAAGCGCCGGCCCGGGGCTGCGGAAGAAATGCGGCAGGTTGACTGAGAACGTGCCTTCGACTGCCTGCGGGTCGAGCACGGCCAGCAGGCGGCGTTTCTCCGCGATGATTTCCCGCAGCCGCTCGCGCGTCGCCGCATCCGGCACCTGGAACGCCGGCGCCTTGGCCGCGAACGTCGCCGCCATCATGCGCGAGCCGCGCACGCGCGCCCAGATGCCGAGCGCGGCCAGCACGACGAGCGCCAGCAACAGCAACGCCGGCGGCCGCCGCAGGAAACCGCCCGAATGAATGGCGATCAGAACCATGCCGGCGAAGGAGCAGACGACGTGCGCGTTGAACCAGCCGACGGGATTCTCGCTGCGCCCGCCCCGCTTCGCCAGCACGAATGCCACGGGCACCAGCAGGAGCAGGACGCCGGCGACGCCGGTCAGGTAGAGCGCCGGACTGCCCGGCGTGCGCCAGTCCTCCGGCAGCGCGTTGCGAAAAACGAACCACAGGACGATCGCCGCAGCGGCCGCGGCCGTCAGTTGCAGCAGCCTGGAATCCGGAAGATCGCGTTTGGGCACGCCTGGAAAATAGTCGCCGGTGGGTGCGGCGATTGTAGCATCGGCGTGTTGCCAAACCCGCGCCAAGTTGTGACAATAAACCCCCTGTCACGCAGCGCCCGTACCGTCCCCCGATGATAGGCATCACGATCAATGGCGAACGCCGTCAGTTCGAGCCCCCGCTCAACTGCGCCGAGTTGCTGTCGCGGCTCGAGCTCGCGGGCAAGCGCATCGCGCTCGAACGCAACGGCGAGATCGTGCCGCGCAGCCGGCTCGCGCAGGAGCAGCTGGCTGACGGCGACAAACTGGAAATCGTCGTTGCAGTCGGCGGCGGATAAACACCTTGAATCTTGAGCCTTGAACCTTGAGTCTGCCTTATTTATGAAACCTCACGAAAACCTCGACCCGCTGGTGATCGGCGGCAAATCCTACGACTCGCGCCTGCTGATCGGCACCGGCAAGTACAAGGACTTCGCCGAGACCAAGGCGGCGGTGGACGCCAGCGGCGCCGGTATCGTCACGGTGGCGATCCGCCGCACCAACATCGGCCAGAACAAGGGCGAGCCGAGCCTGCTCGAATTCCTGCCGCCATCGCAATACACGCTGCTGCCCAACACCGCCGGCTGCTACACCGCCGACGACGCCGTGCGCACGCTGCGGCTCGCGCGCGAACTGCTCGACGGCCACGACCTGGTCAAGCTCGAAGTGCTGGGCGACCCGAAAACGCTCTATCCCAACGTGGTGGACACGATCGCCGCGGCCAGGACGCTGGTGAAGGACGGCTTCAAGGTGATGGTCTACACCTCCGACGACCCGATCATCGCGAAACAGCTGGAGGAGATCGGCTGCGTGGCGGTGATGCCGCTGGCCTCGCTGATCGGCTCCGGCATGGGCATCCTCAATCCGTGGAACCTGCAGATCATCATCGAGAACGCGAAAGCCCCGGTGATCGTGGACGCGGGGGTGGGCACCGCGTCCGACGCCGCGATCGCGATGGAGCTGGGCTGCGACGGCGTGCTCATGAACACCGCCGTCGCCGCGGCGAAGAACCCGGTGTTGATGGCCACCGCCATGAAAAAGGCGGTGGAAGCCGGCCGCGCCGCGTTCCTCGCGGGCCGCATGCCGAAGAAGCTCTACACCGCCGCGCCGAGTTCGCCGACGACGGGGCTCATCACGCCGTCGAAGTAGCCTAGGCCACTCTTTCCCGCCGTTTCCAGCCGTCGAGCAGCCGCGCGAATTCGTCCGCCGGCAACGGCTTGCTGAAGTAGTACCCCTGGGCGATGTCGCAGCCCAGCGACTTGAGGAAGATAAGCTGCTCGGCCGTCTCCACGCCCTCCGCCACCACCTCGAGGCCGAGGCTGTGCGCGATGGCAATGATGGCGCTCACGATCGCCGCGTCATCGGGATCCGAGCTGATGTCGCGCACGAACGACTGGTCGATCTTCAACTGGTGTATCGACAGGCGCTTCAGGTAGGACAGGCTCGAGTAGCCGGTGCCGAAGTCGTCGATCGAGATGCGCACGCCCATGTCGTCGAGCGCCTGGAAACGGGCGATCACCTCCTCCGAGCGCTGGATGATGATGCTCTCGGTGATTTCCAGCTCGAGGTACTCGGCGGGCAGGCCGCTCTCGAGCAGGATGCCGTGCACGGCGTTGACGAACCCCTCGCGCTGGAACTGCTGCGCCGAGCAGTTGACGGCGACCCGCAGCTGCGGACGGCCCGCCCCCTCCCACGCCCGGGCGCGCGAGCAGGCTTCGCGCATCACCCATTCCCCGATCGGCCCGATCAGGCCGATCTCCTCCGCCGCCGCGATGAACTGGGTCGGGGCGACCAGGCCGCGCCGGGGATGCTGCCAGCGCACCAGCGCCTCGAAACCGGTGATCTCCCCGCTGCTCAGGTGCAGCTGCGGCTGGTAATGCAGCACGAACTCGCCGCGCTCCACGGCGTGGCGCAGGTCGCTCTCCAGCAGCAGGCGTTCCTGCGCCGCATCGTTCATCGCCTGGGTGAAAAACTGGTAGTTGTTGCGGCCCATCTGCTTGGCGTGGTACATCGCGATATCGGCGTTGCGCATCAACGTCTCGACGTCCCTGCCGTCGTGGGGATAGACGCAGATGCCGATGCTGGGCGTGACCTTGAGCTCGTGCGCGTCGACCATCACCGGATCGGATAGCGCGTCGAGCACTTTCTGCGCCACGTGGCGGGCATCCCCGGGCTCCCCGAGATCGCCGAGCAGCACCACGAACTCGTCGCCGCCGATGCGCGCGATGGTGTCGGAGCCGCGCGTGCAGGCGGCCAGGCGGCCGGCGACGACCTGCAGCAGACGATCACCGACCGGGTGGCCGAGGGAATCGTTGACGGTCTTGAAGCGGTCGAGGTCGATGAACAGCAGGGCGAGCGACTCGCGGTTGCGCTGCGCCTGCACGACCGCCTGGCCGATGCGGTCGTAGAGCAGCACCCGGTTGGGCAGTTGCGTCAGCGCGTCGTGGTGGGCCATGTGGCGGATCCTCTCCTCCACCGCCTTCTGCTCGGTGATGTCGCGGCCGATGCCACGATAGCCCTTGAAACGCCCCCGCTCGTCGAAGATCGGCCGCCCGCTCACGCTGATGGTGCGCAGGTTGCCGTTGGTATCGTGGCGCTGGTAGATGAAATCCTGGATCGGTTCGTGCGCGGCCAGCTGGCTCTTGTGCGCTTCCCACTGCCCGTCGCTGACGCCCAGCAGCGGCATCTCCCAGCGCGTCCTGCCGATGTGCTCCCTGGCGTCAAGACTGAACTCGTAGATCTTGGAAGACATCTGGGTAAAGCGGAAATTCGCGTCCTGTTCCCAGTACCAGTCCGAGGACAGCTCGGTCAGGTCGCGGAAGCGGGCCTCGCTCTCGCGCAGCGCGGCTTCCGCTTCCTTCAACCCGCTCACGTCGTTGATGGTCCCGATCAGGCCGGCGACGGAGCCGTCGAGCTTGTTGAAGGTCGCCTTGTTGTAGATCGTGTGGTGCACGCGCCCGTCTGCGGCGACGATCGCCGCTTCGTAGGACTGGCTGCCGGGACGCGCGAACAATTCCTGGTCCTTGGCATGGTGCCTGGCCGCCAGTTCGGGGTTGTCGGGATACAGCTCGAACACGGACTTGCCGATGAACTGCTCGCGCGGTATGCCGAAGAAATCCTCCCACTTCCGGTTGACGCCCAGATAGCGGCCATCGGCGTCCTTGAAGAAGATCGGCTGGGGCACCGCTTCGATCAGTTGCTGGATGAACGAGAGCTGCTCGCGCAGGCCCTCCGCCGCGCGCACGGCCTTCATCTGCTCGGCGAGCTTCAGCGCGCGCTCGCGCGCCAGGAGCAGGGTGAGCGCCAGCCAGAACAGCAGCAGGCTGGTGACGACACCGCCCAGAACCACCACTTGCGACAACGCGCCACCCGCGCCGTAGCCCGGCGTGGCCGACGCCTCGAACTCGAGCCGCCAGGTGCGCCCGGCGACGTCGAGGGTCATCATCTGGGCCAGGTTGGACCGCGCGCCCGGCTCCGCCGCGCGGGAGCCGATCGCCCGCACGCTGTCGAACACCGGCATGGGCTCCCCGACCGGCGCGACCAGCTCCGCGATCCCGAGATCGTGGATGACGAGATCGAACACGCTGCCGAGCTGCCGGCCGAGGAGGCTTACGACCAGGTCCTCCACGCGGATTGCCGACGAAACCACGCCGAGGAACGCGGCACGGCGCTGTTCCACCGTGCCCGTCGGCATGTCGCGGCGGTATATCGGCATGCGCAAGGCCAGCGACACCTGCTTCTGGGGATCGGCGGCGAGCCAGATCGGCTCGGATGCCGTCGCCTCGCCGCGGTCTCGGGCGCGCTCGACGGAAGGCCGCCGCTGCGCCTCGGAGAAAACGTCGAAACCGAAAGCCCGCTCGTTGCCCGCCAGCGGCTCGATATAGGTCACGACCATGTAATCGTCGCGGATGCCGGCGGGCCTGATCGAGAAATCCGGGTAGCCCCGCGGGTTCACGCTGCGATCGCGCCGCACTGCCTGCTCGAAAACGGCCTTCTCCGCCAGCGGCACGTAGCGGACGAACGAGATCAGGCGGACGCCGGGATAGTCCTGCGCGATATTGAAGCCCGCCAGGTAACGCCGGAACTCGTCCCGGGTGACGCTGTCGGAGGCGTAGAAGAAGCCACGCAGCCCGATCAGGAGATTGACGTTGTCGTGGATGCGCCGATCGAGGGCGCCCACTGCCTGCGCGACCTCGTGATGAAACTTGACCTCGGTTTCGGCGCCGACCCGCTGCTGGGCGAAGCGCCACGCGACGAAAGAAATAACCAGCCCGATGCCGAGCACGAGGAATGCCGGCCAGATTTGCCCGGCACGCCTGATCACCCTTGCCGGCAGATCACCGCGGTCGTCTGCCCCCATCATCCCCCTCCCCGGGGAACTTCTTTTGATTACCTTACGCCGTTTGCCAGCCGGCTTCAAACCCGCCCGGGCGGAAGCGAATCTGCGAAAATCGCGGCAGCCTGTCCCGCCCCATGAGCATCCCACCCACCCGCCCGATCCGCAGCTACGTACTCCGCCAGGGGCGGCTCACCGGCGCGCAGCAGCGGGCGCGCGACGAGTTGCTTCCCCGCTTCGGTATCCCGTTTTCGCCGGCGCCGCTCGACCTCGACCGCGCGTTCGGGCGCGCGGCGCCGAAGATCCTGGAAATCGGCTTCGGCATGGGCGAAACCACGGCGCGGATCGCCGCCGACCACCCCGGCAACGATTATCTCGGCATCGAAGTCCACACGCCCGGGGTCGGCAGCCTGTTGAAGCGGGTCGCCGAGCTGGGCCTCGCCAACGTCCGCGTCATCCAGCACGATGCGGTCGACGTCGTCGAGCACATGATCCCGCCGGCGAGTCTCGACGGCGTGCACATCTTCTTCCCGGACCCGTGGCCGAAGAAGCGGCATCACAAGCGCCGTCTGGTACAGCCGGTGCTGGTGGCGCGCCTCGCCACGCGCATGAAGCCGGGCGCCTACCTGCACGCGGCGACCGACTGGGAAGAGTACGCGCAGTGGATGCTGGAAGTGTTGTCAGGTGAGCCGCGGCTCGCGAACACCGCGGACGGCTACGCGCCGCGACCGGAGCACCGCCCGCTGACCAAGTTCGAGAACCGCGGCTTGAAGCTCGGCCACGGTGTGTGGGACCTGGTGTTCCGGCGCGTTTGACCGTTCCGTGCCGCCGTCCGCTACTTTTTCTTCTTCTGGGTTTCCAGGTTCGCTTCCCGGATCAGCTTGCCCCAGCGCTCCGTTTCCGACGCCATGAACGCGCCGAACTGTTCCGGCGTGCTGGAAATGGCCTCGGCACCCTGAGCGGCAAGCCCCGACTTGACGGCCGGGGACGCCAGCGCCTTGACCAGGTCCGCGTTCACCTTATCCACGATCGGGCGCGGCGTGCCGGCCGGAAACAGGATGCCCCACCAGTTGACGGCGGCGAAACCCTTGACGCCCTCTTCCGCGAGCGTCGGCAGCTCGGGCGTGTGCGGCCAGCGCTCCGCGCTCGTCACCGCGAGTGCGCGCACCTTGCCGGTCTTCATGGCGCCCACCGCGGGCACCGCGTCGGAGAACATGGTGGTGATCTGGCCGCCCATGATCTCGGCGATGGCGATCGCGTTGCCCTTGTAGTTCACCGCGATCATGTTGACGCCGGCCAGCTTGCGGAACATCTCGCCGGCGAAATGGGACATGCTGCCCGGCCCGCTGGTGCCGTAGGTCAGCTCGCCGGGGCGCGCCTTGCCGAGCGCGATCAGCTGCTTGACGTTCTTCACCGGCATCGTGTCCGGCACGACCAGGATGTTCGCCGCCATGGTGATGCGCGAGACCGGCGCGAAGTCCCGTTTCCAGTCGTAGGACACGTCGGCCAGGAGCGGCTTGGCCACGATGGGACCGAAGTTGGCCAGCAGGAAGGTATAACCGTCGGCCGGCTGCTTCGCGGCGAACTCGGTGCCGATCGAGCCGTCCGCCCCCGGCCGGCTGTCGACCAGCACCTGCTGGCCCCAGTATTCCGTCAGCTGCCTGCCGATGATGCGCGCCATGACGTCGGAACTGCCGCCGGGCGGATAGGTGACGATGAACCGCACCGGCTTGTTCGGATAGCCTTGCGCCAACGCCGTTCCGCAGACAACCACGCCGGCCAGCGCCAGCGCACAACCCACCACGCTTCTGATCATGGTTACCTCCCTGAGGACGTCTATTTTATCGGTCTTTAAGCGAACCGTTGCCAGTCACGAGAAACAGCTGCAACAGGTCGTTGAGGAAGCGCCGCCCGAGCGGCGTCGGGGCGATGCGCTCGTGGTCGCGCTCGACGAGACCGCGGCGTTCGGCTTCATCGAGGCCGCGCAGCACCGCCGTGAGCGGAATGCCGGCACGCTCCTCGACGAGCCGCGCCGGGAATCCCCCGTTCAGCCGCAGCGCGTTCATCATGAACTCGAAGCCGACCGCGTCCGCGCCGACTTCACGCTCCTCCTGCACCGGCGCTCCACGCTCGGCAGCCTCCATGTAGCGCTCGGGATGCTTCACCCGTGCCTGGCGCAGGATGCGATCGGGGAAACTGATCTTGCCGTGGGCGCCCGCGCCGATGCCGAGGTAGTCGCCGAAGGTCCAGTAATTGAGATTGTGCCGGCATCGCGCATCTTGCCCGCTGCCGGCGGTGGATGGTGGATGGTGGATGGTGGATGGTGCCTCTCCGCTCCGCTTCGCGAAGGCGGAGGTTTCGTAATGGTCGTAGCCGGCCGCAGCGAGCCGGTTCTCGATCGCGTCCTGCATGGCGGCGGTCGCGTCATCGTCGGGCAACTGCGGCGGGAAGCGGTGAAAGTACGTGTTCGGCTCGAGCGTGAGGTGATAGCAGGACAGGTGCGGCGGAGCGAACTCCAGCGCCGCGTCGATATCCGCCAGTGCTTCCTCGGGGATCTGTGCCGGCAGCCCGTACATCAGGTCGAGATTAAAATTTTCGAAATCGCGCCGGGCGATTTCGATAGCGCGCCGCGCCTCGTTGTCGTCGTGGATGCGCCCCAGCGCCTTCAGGTGACGCGGGGCGAAGCTCTGGATGCCAAGCGAAATGCGGTTCACGCCCGCCGCGCGGAATCCGGCGAACTTCTCCGCCTCCACCGTCCCGGGATTCGCTTCCAGCGTGATCTCGGCATCCGGCGCGAGCGCGAGGCGCGCCCGGGCCGCGGTCAGTATCGCGTCGATGCCGTGTGCGGAAAACAGGCTGGGCGTGCCGCCACCGAAGAACACGCTGGTGACGCGCCGCCCCCAGACCAGCGGCAGCGCCTGCTCGAGGTCGGCGACGAGCGCCGCGACGTAGCGCTCCTCCGGCACCGCCGCGCGCGCCTCGTGCGAATTGAAATCGCAGTACGGGCATTTTCGCGCGCACCACGGAATGTGAATATAAAGAGATAACGGTGGAAGCGCGCGAAAATGAATGGACGAACCCGTCATGAGGGATGAGGGACTGATGCTCATCGCCCCGACTCCCGTTTTATCCATTCAATATCTTTACGCAGGCACGCGAAGCGTCATGCGGAAAGATATTGTGCATAACGCAACATATCCACCAGCTTCTGCATCGCCTGGCCACGATGGCTCACCGCATTCTTCTCGTCGGGCATCAGCTCGGCGGCGGTGCGCCCGATCCCGGGCAGCAGGAAATAGGGGTCGTAGCCGAAGCCGCCGGCGCCGCGCGGCGTGGCGATGACTTCGCCCTGCCAGCGCCCCTCGGCGATCAGCGGTTCGGGGTCGCCGGTGTGGCGCACCAGCACGATCACGCAATAATAGTGGGCCCGGCGGTCGGTCTTGCCCTCGAGCGCGGCGAGCAGCTTGCGGTTGTTCGCGGCGTCCTGCGCCTCGCGGCCGCCCGGCACCCCGCCAGCGTAGCGCGCCGACTGCACCCCCGGCGCGCCGCCGAGCGCGGCGACGCAGATACCGGAATCGTCGGCGAACGCCGGCAGGCCGCTGCCGCTGCTCGCGTGCCGCGCCTTGGCGAGCGCGTTCTCGACGAAGGTGCCGTGCGGTTCTTCCGCCTCGGAAATGCCCAGCTCCGCCTGCGGCACGATCTCCATGCCGAGCGGCGCCAGCATCTGGCGGAACTCGCGCAGCTTGCCGGGGTTGTTACTGGCTAAAACCAGACGTCGCATAAATTATTAACCACAGAGACGCGGAGAAAATCGATACAAATCCAATTCAAATCGAACCGCCATGACGCCATGACGCCAAGAAAACCTTTATGTCATTCAGCATGTCTTCTCAAACGTTCGATATCTCTGAGATGCTTGTTACGCTCCTTCTCGGTTGAAGCGATCGCCAGTTCCTTCATGCGAATAAGTAATGTAGGAGACGCGAGTTTTACCGCTTTTTGAAACAACTTCGCATTTACCGCCTCCTGCGATACATCAGCGTAACCGGGGCCTTCCTTTCGCGGCGTAAGCAATTCCGCATAGTGCATTTGTTTCAACGGCACTCGAAGTCCCAACTTCGTGAACGAGAGTTCGTTAAAGCCCTGCAGATGCAAACCAGCGAGCGCGCGGGAAATCCGTGCGGAGTTTTCTACAGTCGGATTCACGAGCAAATCCATGTCGTCGGCCTGTCGGTCAGGGCAATACCAAGCTACCGCCAATCCGCCCACTACGATGAACTCAACACCTTCAGCCTGAAATGCGTCAACGATCTGCTCATTGGCACCATTGTGGATGAGCGTATCGCCCACTTTGTTCATGTCTGGTTCTCTTGGCGTCTTGGCGGTTCAATTGTTGTTCTTGCTTCTCTCTGCGTTTCAGCGGTTCAAATCAGCCTTTCAACGCTGCCCGCTGCGCGGCCACCAGTTCGCGGATGCCCTTCTCCGCCAGCCCCAGCATCGCGTCCATCTCCGCGCGCGTGAACGGCTTGCCTTCCGCCGTGCCCTGCACTTCCACCAGGCCGCCGCCCGCCGTCATCACCACGTTCATGTCGGTGTCGCAGGCGGAGTCTTCCACGTAGTCGAGATCGAGCACCGGCGTGCCTTCGTGAACGCCGACCGAAACGGCCGCGACGAAATCCGCCAGCGGCGTCACCGCGATCAGCTTGCGCTCGAGCAGCAGGCCGACCGCGTCGTGCAGCGCGACGAACGCGCCGGTGATCGCCGCCGTGCGGGTGCCGCCGTCGGCCTGGATGACGTCGCAATCGAGGTGAATCGTCCGCTCGCCCAGCTTGCCCAGATCCGTCACCGCGCGCAGCGCGCGCCCGATCAGCCGCTGGATCTCCTGGGTGCGCCCCGACTGCTTGCCGCGCGCCGCCTCGCGGTCGCCGCGCGTGTTGGTCGCCCGCGGCAGCATGCCGTACTCGGCGGTGACCCAGCCGCGCGGCGTGCCTTTCAGGTGAGGCGGCTGGCGCTCCAGCGTGCTCGCGGTGCACAGCACCCGCGTGTCGCCGAATTCGACCAGCACCGAGCCCTCGGCATGGCGCGTGTAGCCGCGGGTGATGCGCACCGCGCGCAGTTGGTCGGGTTTTCTTCCGCTCGGTCGCATGGGGTTTCCAGTGTATGTTATCGTCGCATCTCGTTGAGAAGTCAGGATTATAGAGCGACATGGGCGCCATACACAGCATGACCGGTTACGCCGCGACGACGCGGGAGTTCGCGTTCGGCACGCTCAGCATCGAGCTGCGCTCGGTCAACCATCGCTACCTCGACGTCCAGTTCCGGATGCCCGATGACCTGCGCGCGGTCGAGCCGGCGCTGCGCGAGGCACTGCAATCGGGCATCGGCCGCGGCAAGGTCGAGTGCCGGGTGAGCTTCGCGCTCGCGCAGGGCTCGGGCAAGACGTTCAAGCTGAACGAGGAGCTGATGCTGCAGCTCGAGGACGTGGAGCTGAAAGTGCGCACCATGCTGGCCGGCGCGCCCCAGCTCTCCGCAGCCGACGTGCTGCGCTGGCCGGGCATCCTCTCCACCGAGCCGCTGCCGCTCGAGGAATTGCAGGCCGCGTGCCGGGAAATGATCGCCGGCGCGCTGCAGGAGTTCAACGCCGCGCGGGCGAGAGAAGGCGACAAGCTCAAGACGCTGCTGCTCGAACGCGTGGCCGGCGTGGAGCGGCGCGTCTCGGAAACCGCCCCCCGCATCCCCCAGGCGGTGGCCGCCTACCACGAGCGGCTCGCCGCCAAGCTCAAGGAAGTGCTGGGCAGCGCCGAGGACGAGCGGGTGCGCCAGGAAGTGGCGGTGTTCGCCGCCAAAATCGACGTCGACGAAGAGCTCTCGCGCCTGACCGCGCACGTGTCGGAACTCAAACGCATCCTCGCGGCCGGCGGCATGGTCGGCAAGCAGCTCGATTTCCTGATGCAGGAGCTGAACCGCGAGGCGAACACGCTCGCCTCCAAGTCCGTGGACCTCGCCGTCACCCAGGCCGCCCTCGACCTGAAGCTCTTCATCGAGCAGATGCGCGAGCAAATTCAGAACATCGAATAGGATCGAGGATTAAGGATTGAGGATTGAGCCAGGCGCAAGACCACAACGCCAGGACCCCGTATAACGTTTCTTTTTCCCTTAGCGATCAATCAAACCCGAACCCCGGATCTCGATCCTCAATCCTCGATCCTCAATCCTGATGTCAGGTGTCCTCTTCATCATCAGCGCCCCCTCCGGCGGCGGTAAAACGAGCCTCGTCAAGGCGCTGCTCGAAGCCGAGCCCGAGGTGCGGCTGTCGGTGTCGTACACCACGCGCGCGCCGCGGCCGGGCGAAGCCAACGGTCGCGACTATCACTTCGTCGCCCTGCCCGAATTCGAGCGCATGCAGCAGGCGGGCGAGTTCCTCGAGAGCGCGACGATCTACGGCAACCGCTACGGCACCTCCCACAAGTGGATCGAGGGCGAGCAGGCGGCCGGGCGCGACGTGCTGCTGGAGATCGACTGGCAGGGCGCGCAACAGGTGCGGCGGCTGATGCGGGGCGCGGTGAGCATATTCATCCTGCCGCCGTCGCTGGAAGTGCTGGAATCCCGGCTGAAAGGCCGCGCGCAGGACAGCGCCGAAGCGGTCGCGCGCCGCCTCGCCGCCGCGCGCGACGAGATCGGCCACGTGGCCGAGTACGACTATGTTATTATGAACGACGATTTCAACCGGGCGGCGCTGGACCTGCGCAGCATCGTCCGGGCCGAACGGCTCAAGGCTGCCCGCCAGCTCGGCCGCCACAGCAGCGTAATCAACCGCATGAAGTAACCGGAGCCCGCCCATGGCACGCATCACCGTCGACGATTGCCTGAAACTCATCCCCAACCGCTTCGAGATGTCGCTGGCGGCAACGTTCCGCGCGCGCCAGCTCGCCAACGGCGCGCAACCGATGGTGGACGCGAGCCGCGACAAGCCCACGGTGATAGCCCTGCGCGAAATGGCCGCCGGCAAGTACGGCACGGAAATCCTGAACCGCACGACCACATAACCCGAGGGATGAGGGCGGAGGGCGGAGGGATGAGGGCCTGAAAGCAGCGGACCCGCTTTTTCCTCATCCCTCATCCCTCATACCTCATCCCCGATGTCCACCGCCGCTCCCGCCCTGTTCAAGGAGTGGTCCGGCTACCTTAAGCCGGAGGACATCACACAGCTCCAGTCGGCCTACCACTTCAGCGAACAGGCCCACGAGGGCCAGTTCCGGCAGTCGGGCGAGCCCTACATCTCGCATCCGCTCGCGGTCGCCAGCATCCTCGCCGAGTGGCACCTCGATTCGCAGGCGCTCACCGCCGCCCTCCTCCACGACGTGATGGAGGACACCTCGGTCACCAAGACCGAGATCTCCCGCCACTTCGGCAAGCCGGTCGCCGATCTGGTGGACGGCCTGTCCAAGCTCGACAAGATCGAGTTCGAGTCGCACGCCGAGGCGCAGGCCGAGAATTTCCGCAAGATGCTGCTGGCGATGGCGCGCGACGTGCGCGTCATCCTCATCAAGCTGGCCGACCGCCTGCACAACATGCGCA
>CAZOQY010000024.1:0-248 GCA_964581835.1 uncultured Streptomycetaceae bacterium
TCGGCTTCACCGGGCTGGGCGACGCGCTCGTCATGCTGGGGCTGCGCTACGACACCGACGAGGCGCGCCGCATGGGCGCGAAGATCGCCGAGGCGATGCGCGACGAGTCCTACGCCGCGTCGGTCGAACTCGCGAAGGAAAAAGGCGCCTTCCCGCTGCTGGATGCGCAACAGTATCTCGCCGCGCCGCGCTTTGCCTCGCGCCTGCCGGAAAAACTGAAGCAGGAGATTCGCAAGCACGGCATCCGC
>CAZOQY010000024.1:258-2990 GCA_964581835.1 uncultured Streptomycetaceae bacterium
ACGATCTCGCTCGCTTTCGCCGACAACGCGTCGAACGGCATCGAGCCGCCTTACTCCTGGACCTACCAGCGCAAGAAGCGCATGCCCGACGGCTCGATGAAGACCTACGACGTCGAGGACCATGCCTGGCGGCTCTACCGCCACCTCGGCGGCGACGTGGAAAAACTGCCGCCCGCGTTCGTCACGGCGATGGACATCTCCGCGCTCGACCACATGCGCATGGTCGCGGCCGTCGCGCCTTACGTGGATTCCGCGATCAGCAAGACGGTGAACGTGCCCGAGAACTACCCGTACGAGCAGTTCCGGGATCTCTACCTGGAAGCGTGGAAAGCCGGGCTCAAGGGCATCACCACCTACCGGCCGAACAAGGTGCTGGGCAGCGTGCTGTCGCTCGCGCCCTCCGCCGAAGCCGAACAGCCGAACGACCTCGACACCAGCGCCGACCGCCGCATCCGCCTCGACGCGGCGCCGCAGCCCGCGCTCTCGAGCCTGCGCTGGCCGGGACGCCCGCGCCTGGCTGCCGGCAACCCGTCGTGGACCTACATGGTCGAAGCGCCGACCGGGCAGTTCGCGATCTTCGTCGGGCACGTCGAGAATGGCGACCCGCATGCGTTCGAGGTCTGGGTCAACGGCGCCGAGCAGCCGCGCGGCCTGGGCGCGGTCGCCAAGACGCTGTCGATGGACATGCGCGCGCAGGACAAGGCGTGGCTGCGCATGAAGCTCGACATGCTCGCGCGCACCGCCGGCGACGATGCCTTCGACTGCCCGATGCCGCCCGACGGAGAGACGCAGCGCGTGCCGAGCCTGGTGGCCGCGTTCGCGCGCATCGTGCGGCTCCGCGTGGACCAGCTGGGCGCGCTGGCGCGAACGGACGGCGCCTCGCCCGTGCTCGACGCGCTCTTCGCGAAAAAGGAACCCAAGACCGGCCCCTCGGGAACGATGTCGTGGACGGCGGACGTGCACAACGCGCGCGCCGGCGACGACTTCGTGCTGATCCTGAAAGAACTGCAGATGCCCAACGGCCAGCGCCGGCCGTACTCGGTCTGGATCGCCGGCTCGTACCCGCGCGCGCTCGACGGGCTGTGCAAGCTGCTCTCCCTCGACATGCGAGTGATCGACCCGGCGTGGATCGGCATGAAGCTGAGGAAGCTGCTCAATTACGCCGAGCCGCTCGGGGATTTCATGGCGCGCGTGCCGGGCGAGCAGCGCCAGCAGAATTTTCCCAGCACGCTCGCCTACTGCGCGCGCCTCATCATCCACCGCTACGCGATGCTGGGCATTCTCGACGAGCGCGGCTACCCGCTCTCCGACATGGGCGTGCTCGAAATCCCGGAGGACGATCGCGTCACCGCGCGCAACGCGCCGCCGGTCCTTCACGGCAGGCGCTGCAAGGAGTGCGGCAACGCAACCGTGATCCGCAAGGACGGCTGCGAATTCTGCACGGCGTGCGGGGCGATCGGCGCCTGCGGGTAAAAACCGCAAACCTTTCACCGCAGAGGCGCAGAGAGAAGCGAAGGCAGGAATAAGACCGATCGAACCGCCAAGCACGCCAAGAGAAACCAGATCAGGGAGTTTCTCTCTGTGTCTTCTGCGGTTATCCGTTTTGAAGTTGTTCGTTATTGGCATTCGTCTGCGGTTCCACTCTCGTTTTTCCTGGCGTGCTTGGCGACCTTGGCGGTTCAATTTTTGTCTTTTCCTTCCGCGTCCCCTGCGTCCCCGGCGGTGAGCGTTTGATGTGTACGGTAAAATTCCACGCGTGCCTGATACCCGGAAACCGCTGGGCGAGAAGGACGTCGAGCGCGACCCGATCGCGCAATTCGCGCGCTGGTACGAAACCGCGCTCGAGTCCGTCAAGCCGCTGCCCGACGCGGTCGCGCTCGCGACCGCCACCCGCGCCGGTCACCCGTCGCTGCGCATGGTCCTGCTGAAGAGCTTCGACGCGCACGGTTTCGTGTTCTACACCAACTACGCCAGCCGCAAGGGCCGCGAGCTCACCCGCAACGCGCGCGCGAGCCTGCTGTTCTACTGGGGCGGGCTCGAACGGCAGGTGCGCGTGGAAGGCGGCATCGCCAGGATCCCGGCGCGCGAATCGGACGAGTATTTCGCGACCCGCCCGCGCGGCAGCCAGCTGTCGGCCTGGGCCTCGGCCCAGAGCGAAACCGTGGCCGGCCGTGCCGCGCTCGAACGGCGTTTCGCCGCTTTCGAGCGCAAGTACCCGGGCGCCGTGCCGCGCCCGCCCCACTGGGGCGGCTATCGCCTCGCGCCGGAAACGGTCGAGTTCTGGCAGGGGCGCAAGGACCGCCTGCACGACCGCATACGCTATCGGCGCGCTCCCCGCGGCCGCTGGGTGATCGAGAGGCTGGCGCCCTGATGCGCCCGCTGTTCGGGGTGCTCGCCCTCTTCGCCATTCCCGTCGCGTTCATCGCGGCGGCTTTCGTCCTGGTCTTCTACAGCACGGCCCTGCCGCCCTCCCTCGCCGGCCTGAGGGTCTACGGCCCGTACATCGTGTTCGCGCTCGGCGCCACCCTGGCGGCGGCGTTCAACCGCGGGCGGGCGCTGCTCGCGATGATCGTGCTGTGCGGCGCGTACGGCGTGCAGCAGATCTGGCTGCAGCAAAGCCTGGATGCCCCTTCCACCCGCGCCGTCTATGTCGCGCTGACATTGTTCGTGCGGCTCGACCTCGCGCTGCTGGCCATCCTGCCGGAGCGCGGCACCTTCAACCGCCACGGCGC
>CAZOQY010000024.1:3090-9445 GCA_964581835.1 uncultured Streptomycetaceae bacterium
ACCTCGCGCTGCTGGCCATCCTGCCGGAGCGCGGCACCTTCAACCGCCACGGCGCGCTGCGCCTCGCGCTCATCGGCCTCCAGGTCGTGCTGACCGCGTGGGCCGCGACGTCGGGGCAGACGGGAATCGTCGAATGGGCCTGGCAGAAGTTTCTCGACCCGGCGCCGTTCGGCATCGGGCGCATCCCGCAGCTCGGCATCGGGCTGACCGGCCTCTGCCTGCTGGCCACGCTGGCGGCGGCGCTGGTGACGCGCTCGGCCGTGGCCGCCGCGCTGGCGGGCTCGATCGTCGCTTTCGTCATCGCCGCGCACGTGCCCACGGCTTCCCTCACCTTCTCGATATTCACCTCGATGGCGGTACTGATGGTGACCGCCGCCGTGCTGCAGGACACCTTCCGCATGGCGTTCCGCGACGAGCTGACCGGCATCCCCAGCCGCCGCGCCCTGAACGAGCGGCTGTCGGGGCTCGGCCGCACCTACACCGTGGCGATGGTGGACGTCGACCATTTCAAGAAATTCAACGACACCTACGGTCACGATCTCGGCGACCAGGTGCTGAAAATGGTGGCCGCGCAAATCGCGGACGTGAGCGGCGGCGGCAAGGCCTACCGCTACGGCGGCGAGGAGTTCACCATTTTGTTCCCCGGCAAGGAAGCCGCCGAGGCGCTGCCTCACCTCGAAGCCCTGCGCCGGGAAATCGAGTCTTACCGGCTCGCGCTGCGCGGAACCGACCGCCCGAAAAAGTCGAAAGGCGGCAAGCGGCAGCGCGGCGGCTGGCGCGGCAAGGACGCGGTGTCCGTCACGGTCAGCATCGGCGTTGCCGAGCGCAACGACCGTCTCGACACCCCGCAGGCGGTGATCGAGGCGGCGGACCGGGCGCTCTACCGCGCCAAGGACAGGGGCCGCAACCGCGTGAGCCGATAGACGGCCGCCCTGCGCGGCCGTCTATAATCGACCGGCGTGCCGGTCGGTAAAGCGCGGCGCCCATCGGGAATCCGGAGGCCCGTCTACCCTTTCATGCACGATCGGATATCGAAACAACCCTGGTTCGCTGCCGCGCTTGCCTGGTACTTCGTGAGCGTCTGGGGCTCGGGCTTCATCGCCACCAAGATCGGGTTGCAGTACGCGCCACCATTCACCTTCCTCACGCTGCGCTTCCTGTTCGGGCTGGCGTGCCTCGTGCCGATCCTGCTGTGGATGCGACCGCCCCTGCCCCGCTCGCGCGCGGAACTGGGCCACGTCGTCGTCGCGGGCCTGCTCATGCACGCGATCCATCTCGGCGGCAGCCATTACACGCAGTACCTCGGCATGTCCGCCGGCATCACCGCGCTGATACTCGCGGCGCAGCCGCTGGTCACGGCGCTCGTCGCCGTGCGCTGGATGGGGGAAAAGCTGGCGCCGCGCCAGTGGACAGGCATCGCCATCGGGCTCGCCGGCGTCGCGCTGATCGTCTGGCACAAGGTGGACGTGCGCGAAGCGACGCTGGGCAGCCTCGTCGCCGTCACGGTGGCGCTCGCCGGCGTCACCGCCGGCACGCTCTACCAGCGCGTCTGGTGCCCGCTGGTGGACCTGCGCAGCGCGACTTTCATCCAGTTCGTCGCCGTGACCGCGGTGCTGGCGCCGCTGGCCTGGTGGGTCGAGGGCTTCACCGTGAACTGGTCGTGGCCGATGCTGGGCGCCATCGTCTTCCTCGTCATCGGCGCGTCGATCCTCGCGGTGAGCGCGCTGCACACCCTGATGCGCCGCGGCCAGGCCACCCGCGTCACCAGCCTGATCTATCTCACGCCGATCTTCGCGGTGGCAACGGAGTTCGCGGTATTCGGCGTCGTGCCGAGCGTGCTGTCGCTCTTCGGCATCGCGGTCACCTGCGGCGGCGTCGCGCTGGCGGCGTGGCGAACCGTGCCGTCCCGTCAATCCACATAGTGAAGCGCCCGCGCAACGCGCGGGTAAACTGGTCTTTTCCGCGGGCGCGCCGTGAGCATCCACCTACTTGTCCTTCTCACCGTCTTCACGCACCTCTCGTTCGGCGGCTGCCGCGTCGTGCTCGCGCTGACGGCGATCCACCACCAGGCCTCTCCCATGACGGTGGGGGTGCTGATTTCGCTGCTGACCGTGATCTCGATGTTCTGCGCGCTGCGGTGGGGCCGCTGGGTAGACCGGGTCGGCGTCCGCATCCCGATGCTGACCGGCGTCGTCGTCATCTTCGTCGCCATGCTCGCCGGCTGGGTGTTCCCCAGTCTCGAGATGCTGTTCGTGGTGAGCCTGGCGGTGGGCGCCGGCTTTTTCCTCTACCACATCGCGTCCGGCCAGGCGGCCGCGCTGATCGGCGCGCCGGCGGACCGCGTGAGGAACTTCAGCCTGCTGGCGCTGGCCTTTTCCATCTCCGGCTTCCTGGGCCCCATGATCGCCGGCTTCGCGATCGACGGCATCGGCCACTACAACGCGATGCTGCTGCTCTCGGCCGGGGCGCTCGTCAACATCGCGGTCCTCGCCTCGCTGAAAGTCGACGCGGTGACGCAGCCGGCGGCGCCGGCGCAGCAGGAGAAGCAGCGCGTCATGGATCTCCTGCGCATCCCCGGCTTCCGCCTGGTTTTCGTCGTGAGCGCCGTCCTGTCGGTGACGTGGGACCTGTTCACGTTCGTCATGCCGATCCACGGCTCGCAGATCGGGCTGTCCGCGACCACCATCGGCCTGATCTTGAGCTCGTTCGGCGCGGCCGTGCTCGTCGTGCGGCTGGTGATGCCGGTGATCGGCAGGGGAATCGACGAGTGGCGCATCCTGGTGGGCGGCATGCTGATCTGCGGCGTGGCGCTCACCGCGATGCCGCTGATCCACGGCGTGCCGCTGCTGATGGGACTCGCCTTCCTGCTCGGCGTGGGCATGGGCGGCACGCAGCCGCTCATCATGAGTCTGCTCTACGAGAAGGCGCCGCCCGGACGCGGCGCGGAGGTGCTGAGCGTGCGCACGCTGCTCGTCAATTTCAGCCACACCGGGGTGCCGCTCGCGTTCGGGGCGCTGGGCGCGGCGCTCGGCATGCTGCCGGTGTTCTGGGCGATGGGCGCCGGCCTCCTCGCCACCAGCATCGCCGCCGCGCGCCGGAAATAGCGCGGCGGCGGCACGAAAAAAAACGGGGCCGCGCATGGCGGCCCCGTTCTATCGAGTGCTGCCCGACTAGCTCAGGTGCTTGCTGACCAGCTTGGTCATGTCGAACATCGACACCTGCGACTTGCCGCCGAAAACGGCGCGCAGCTTGTCGTCGGCATTGATCATGCGCCGGTTGGACTTGTCCTGCAGGCCGTTGCGCTTGATGTAGGCCCACAGTTTCTTGGTGACCTCGGTGCGCGGCATGGCGCCGCTGCCGATCACGGCGGCGAGCGTCGCGCTCGTGCTCATCGGCTTCATGAATGCGGCATTCGGCTTGCGCCCTTTCGCCTTCTTGGGTTTGCTCTTCTTTGCTTTCGCCATTGACTTTCTCCCGTTGATGCGCTGAAACAGCGCGGGTGGTTGGTAACGACTTTGGAACCTGGTAACGAACTGGGTAATGAACTGAGTAATGAACCGGGTAACTGCGTCTAACCTTGAATTCGGCGTGTAGAGGATGCCAATGTCCGGCCAACCTTGCAAGGGGTTTTTGCGTTTTTTCGCTATGAAAAATGAGCGGCGGCGTCTTGCCTTGCGCGGCGCGCGCGACGGTGATAGCCGGCTCGCGCGACGCTGTTTGCACGCGCTCCGCCCGGATCGGCGCAGCGCGCGGCCGCGCTGCCACAGCATGAAGTCAAGGACTTACCGTCACTTCTTGAGCTTGTCCAGAAAGTGTTTGCGTCAGCGGCCCGCTCTCATTCCTCGAGGCAATCGAGGCACCGAGAGCAACGGAACTCGGGACCTGCCTGTCGGGTCGCTGGCCGCCGCTCCCGCAAACGGGCCTGCGGCTAACGAGTCGCGGCGGCTACTTCTTGACCTTGGCCAGAAATTCCTTACGGAACTTCTGGACCTTCGGTGCCACCACGAACTGGCAGTAAGGCTGGTACGGATTGCGCTCGTAGTACTCCTGGTGATAGCCCTCGGCCACGTAGAAGGTGGAAGCCGGGGCCACCTGGGTGACGATGGGGCCATCCCACAGCTTCGCGGCGTCGAGCCGCGCAATCACCTCCCCGGCGTCGGCCCGCTGCTGCGGCGTGTGGTGGAAGATCGCCGAGCGGTACTGGGTGCCCGAGTCGTTGCCCTGCCGGTTCAACGTCGTCGGATCGTGGATCACGAAAAACACTTCCAGTAATTCCTTGAACGACACCACCGCGGGATCGAACGTGATCCGCACCACCTCCGCGTGACCGGTGTCGCCGCCGCAGACCTGCTCGTAAGTCGGGTTCTCGACGTGGCCGCCCATGTAGCCCGACTCGACGGCATCGACGCCTTTCATGCCGTCGTAGACCGCCTCGAGGCACCAGAAGCAGCCGCCGGCAAGGGTGGCGACTTCCCTGCCCGCGGGAACCGTCGTGGAGGAATTCAAGGTGCTGCTCCTGTCAGTAATCGGGTGCTTGTATACGCGGGAGCGAGTGTACCGGATTCACGCCGCCGTCGGAGGGTCGCCCGCATCCCGTCCGCATCCCTCACCCGTGTCATGCCGGCTGCGCCGCCAGTTGCGGCCAGCGCCCCGCGGCGCCTGCCGGCGGCAACGGCGCCGGCGCGGCCCGCTCGCGGGCAAGCCAGGGCCTGAACAGCAGCCGTTCGACCGCACCGAGTGCCGCGTGACGCTGAAACAGCTGCACCATGCGTTGCCGGTACTCGGCGTAACCGAGGCCGGGCACGATCGGCACGGTTTTCCAGTTCCGGTCCAGCGCATGAAACGCGGCGGAAACCTCGTGATCGCGCGCCCGGCGGCACACCGCGGCGAGCGTGCGCCAGGTGGCGAAAAGCCCGACGCGCTCGCCGCGCCTGCAGCGCTCGAACAACGCCCGGAAATAGTCGAAGTGGCACGCATGCTCCGTCGCCGCCAGGCGCGCCAGCGCGCGCAGCGCCGGCTCGTCCGCGCTGACGGCAAGCGAGCGGTAGAACAGCGCGGCCTGGGCCGACGTCACGCACAGCCCGAGCGCCTCGATGGCCATGCCGCCCCGCCGCCCTGCAGGACCGCCGCCGGGACGATAGATTGCGTTGAAGTCCTGACAGGCGCCATTCCATTCGAACTCGGGCCAGGTCGCTTCCACGTACTCGCGCAACTGCCGGCCCAGTTCCGCGCGCTGCGGCCACCAGACCTGCTCGAGCCAGAGCACGATGTCGGGGCAGGCAGCGAACGATTGCGCCAGGCGGTTGACCTGCGCCGGCACGGCCGTCTCCAGGAGGGAGGCGGTGGCCAGGCTGCGAAACGTCACCCCGTTGAAGCGGACCAGCGCGCGCACCCGCGCCTGCTCGTTCTGCTCCCGTTGATTCGTCGTCATCGTCGCGTTCGCTTGCATGGTTCCCTCCTTATTCGGTTGGTCGCCGGCGGTTGCCTGCGCGTGGAACCAGTATTGCTGCGGCGCGCAACGCCGGACAAGCGATGAATGGGACGTTGCTACCAGCAAGTCTGCCGGTATTATTAGGTGATACCTTGGGGGGTTACTGGGGGAGGCCGGCCATGGCGCACAGCGGTGCATTGGTGGAGGTTCTCAAGCGGGAATTGAAGACGCGCGGCGTGACCTATGCGCAGGTCGCCCGCAAGCTCGGACTCTCCGAGGCGAGCGTGAAGCGCATGTTCTCCCGCCGGGAATTCACGCTGAAGCGGCTGGACCAGGTGTGCCAGCTGACCCACTCCGATTTCTCCGACCTGACGCGCATCCTGAACCGCGAGGAAACCCTGATCTCCCAGTTGACCCAGGAGCAGGAGAAGGAAATCGCCTCCAGCATCAAGCTGTTCCTGGTCGCGGTGTGCGCGCTGAACCACGTGGGTCCCGAGCAGATCATCGAGATCTACGACGTCTCCCAGGCCGAATGCATCCAGTTGCTGGTCAAGCTCGACCGCATCGGCTTCATCCGGTTGCTGCCCGGGAACCGTATAAGACTCCTGGTGTCACGCGATTTCGCATGGCTGCCCGACGGACCGATCCAGCGCTTCTTCAAGCAGCACGCGCACGGGGATTTCGTGCGATCGAGCTTCGACCGCCCGGACGAGTATTTCGTCGCGGTGAACGGCATGCTGTCCGCCGGCTCCCGCGCGACGATCGTGGCGCGGTTGAAGCGCATCGCGCGGGAGTTTTCCGAGCTGCACAACGACGACGTGCGGCTGCCGCCGTCGCAAAGGCTCAACATGACCATGCTGGTCGCGATCCGCCACTGGGAATTGCAGGCTTTCACCGAATTGAGACGCCGTAAACCGACATCCA
>CAZOQY010000024.1:9545-19098 GCA_964581835.1 uncultured Streptomycetaceae bacterium
GGCGACCTTCGCCGGCGGCTGTTTCTGGTGCGTGGAGGAGTTCTACGACAAGGTGCCCGGCGTCCTCTCCACCGTTTCCGGCCTCATGGGCGGGCACGTCAGGAACCCGACCTACGAGCAGGTCACCGCCGGCCGCAGCGGCCACGCCGAGGCGGTCCAGGTGGAGTACGATCCCGGCAAGGTGAGCTACGCGCGGCTGCAGCAGCTTTGGGGCAAGACCGGCCCGTGACGGCGGCCTTTCTCGACGCGCAGGCCGAGACCGCGGTCCGGCAGCGCGTGGCCGCCCTCGAGCGCGCAACCGGCGTGGAAGTGGTCGCCGCCGTCATTGCGCGCGCCGACTCTTACCCGGAGATCCCATGGAAAGCCTTCGCGCTCGGCGCCTCGCTTGCCGCGCTGGCCGCCGCCATTGCGGCGCTGCTCGAGCCCGGCTGGGAAGCGGCCGGCGCGGTGGTGGAAACCGCGGTGGCCATGCTCGCCACCGGCGCCGCCGCCGCCCTCGCCACGGTCTGGGTGACGCCGTTCGCCCGGCTGTTCCTGGCGCGATCGCGCCGTGAAACCGAAGTGCTGCAGCACGCCCAGGCGATGTTCCTCGAATCCGGGCTGCCCAGGACCGCGCCGCGCAACGGGATACTGCTGCTGGTCAGCCTGTTCGAGCACCAGGTAGTGGTGGTCTCGGACCCGGGCGCGCGCGACAGGATCGGCCCGGCCGGGCTCGAGCCGGTCGTTGCCGCCGTCACGGCACGATTGTCGCAAGGATCGCTGAAGGACGCGCTCCTCGATGGCCTGGCAGCGCTGGAATCGGTTCTCGCCGCGCGCGGTTTTCACGGCCAACCGGGCGGCGCCAACGAGATTCCCGACGCGGTGATCCAGCAGCGGGGCCCGGCGTGACGCGCGCGCTGCACTGGCTGCTGACCGCGCTGTCAATTGCGCTGCTCTTCCTGCCGCCGGCAGCACTGGCGCAACGCGCCGACGTCCCGCTTCTCACCGGCCGCGTCGTGGACGACGCGGAAATACTCAAGCCCGACACGCGGCGCCGGATCGCCGAGCAGCTGCGCCAGCACGAGCAGGCGACCTCCAACCAGGTCGCGGTGCTGACCGTCCCCACGCTGAACGGCGAGAGCGTCGAGGATTACGCCGTGCGCGTGTTCGAGCAGTGGAAACTCGGCCAGAAAGGCAAGGACAACGGCGTGCTGGTGCTGGTCGTGCCGCAGGACCGCCGCATGCGGATCGAGGTGGGATACGGGCTCGAGGGCACGCTGCCCGACGCCATCGCGGCGCGCGTCATCCGCAACGTCATGACGCCGCGCTTCAAGCAGGGAGATTACGACGGCGGCATCGCCGAGGGCGTCAGCGCGGTCATCGCCCAGCTCGAAGGCAAAGCCGCCGCGGCCGGCCAGGACGCGCCGCAACAGGCGCAGTCGTCGAAGGAGTTCATCCCGGCGCCCGACATGGCGCTGCACGAGAAGGTGCTGTTCGGCGCCTTCATCTTCGGCATCATCGGCCTCTTCACTTTCCTGGGCATCGTCACGCCGGGCATGGGCTGGTTCCTCTACTTCTTCCTGATCCCGTTCTGGGCCATGTTCCCGGTGGCGATCTTCGGCAGTCACATCACGTTCTACATATTGATCGCCTATCTCATCGGCTTCCCGGTCGCCAAGCTGCTGGTCTCGCGCTCGGAGACGTACCGGAAAGCGTCGGAGGACCTCAAGACGAAAGGCAGCGCCACGATCGGGGGCTTCACCGTCGGCGGCAGCCGGAGTTCCAGCAGCTCATGGAGCTCCAGCAGCTCGAGCGGCGGATTCTCGGGCGGCGGCGGCCGTTCCGGTGGCGGCGGGTCTTCCGGCAGCTGGTAACCCCCACGGCGCGTGAAGCAACTGCTCCTGGCCGGTGGCGGCCACAGCCACGTCGAGGTGGTGCGCCGATTCGGCCTGGCGCCGCCGCGCGACGCCGGCGTCGTCCTGGCAAGCCCCGCCCGTTACACGGCCTACTCCGGCATGCTGCCCGGCCTGATCGCCGGGCATTATGAATTCCGGGATTGCCACATCGACCTCGAAGCGTTGTGCCGCAGCGCCGGCGTAACGTTCAGGCAGGCGGAAGTAACCGGGCTCGAACTCGCGCGCAACCGCGCCGTGTTCAAGGACGGCAGCGAAATGCTTTTCGACTGGCTGTCGCTCGACGTCGGATCCGTCCCGAACACGACCGGCGCGGCAGGCCGGTTCCAATTTAATCCAAATCACGTCCTGCCCGTCAAACCCGTCTCCGCGCTGCTGGCCGGCCTGGACAGGCTGATCGCCGCAGCGCAGTCGGCGCCGCAAAGCATCGTGACTGTCGGGGGCGGCGCGGGCGGCGTGGAACTCACGCTGGCCGTGCATCATCGGCTGCGAGATCGTCACGGCGCGAGCGTGCGCTTCTCCCTCGTCACCGATGCGCCCGCCATCCTGCCCTCGCATCCGGCTGCCGCCGGGCGCCTGTTCGAGCGTCTGCTCGCCGAACGTGGTATCGGGCTGCTGTGCGGCAGCCGCGCCGTCGGAACGGAAACCGGCATGCTGCGCCTGGAGAACGGCACCCGGCTCGCCGCCGACTGGATTCTGTGGGCCACCTCGGCAACGGCGCCGGCGTGGTTCGCGGCCAGCGGGCTCACGACCGATGCGCGTGGTTTCGTGCTGGTGAACGATGCGCTGCAGTCGGTCTCGCACGCGAACGTATACGCGGCCGGCGACTGCGCGAGCATGAACGGCCGCCCCCTGCCCAAGTCCGGCCTCTACGCCGTGCGCCAGGGCCCGCCGCTCGCCGCGAACCTGCGCAACGCGCTGACGGGCATTGCGCCGGTCCGATATTCGCCGCAACGCTACGCCCTCTCGCTCATCAGCACCGGCGACCGGCACGCCGTCGCCTGCTGGGGCCCGTTCGCCCTCGAAGGCGGCTGGGCGTGGCGATGGAAGGATCGCATCGACCGTCGCTTCGTCGCCCGCTATCGCGGCACCGGCTAGTCGCGGAAGCCGGATCCGGTCTGGCAGGACCGTCGAAAACGTCCCGGCGCTCGTGCGAACATTACGATTCGGTAATCCGGCTGATCGCGGCCGTGTTATTCCTTGTGAGGCGAATGTCGCTGCGCTATCTTTGTGAACCCGTTGGCCGGCGGTAGCCCGACCATCGGCGGCGCGAGACCCCATGAGAATTCTGCTGATCGAGGACGACGTCCAGACTTCCGCGTACGTCGCGAACGGACTGCGAGAGCACGGCCATGTCATCGATCAGGCCGACAACGGTCGCGACGGATTGTTGCGTGCCTCGGGCAGCGGCTACGATGTCCTCGTCATCGATCGCATGCTGCCCGGGCTGGACGGGCTCGCCATCGTGAAAACGCTCCGCGCCGCGGGAAACCGGTCGCCGGTGCTCCTGCTGACCACGCTGGGCGGCATCAACGACCGGGTCGAAGGGCTGGAGGCCGGCGCCGACGACTATCTCACCAAGCCCTTCGCCTTCGCCGAACTGCTCGCCCGCGTGAACGCACTCGCGCGCCGGCCGCCCATGATGGAGGAA
Source organism: uncultured Streptomycetaceae bacterium (assembly GCA_964581835.1). Lineage (GTDB taxonomy): Bacteria > Pseudomonadota > Gammaproteobacteria > Burkholderiales > SG8-41 > SG8-41. The sequence continues at coordinate 13,089 of CAZOQY010000024.1, forward strand.
TCGGCGGTGCTGCGGGTCGGCGACCTCGAGATGAACCGGCTGAAGCGCACGGTTACGCGCGGCGGTGCCCAGATTGACCTGCAGCCGCAGGAGTTCAGACTTCTGGAATACCTGATGCGCAATGCCGGCCAGGTGGTGACCCGCACCATGCTGCTGGAGAATGTCTGGGAATTCCATTTCGACCCGCGCACCAGCGTGGTCGAAACCCATATCAGCCGCCTGCGGGCCAAGATCGACCGGGATTTTGACGAAGAGTTGCTTCACACGGTTCGCGGCTCGGGATATTCCCTCGGTGTCTCAGGATAACTTCCTCCGCAGCACGAGTTTCCGGCTGCTCGCGTGGTATGCCGCGGTCTTCGGGGCATCGGTTGCGGTCCTGTTGTTCGTCGTGTACTGGATCGCGCTGGCGGCCATCGACGAACAGTTGAGCGATTCGATCGAGCGGGAAACCCAGGTGCTGGTCGACCTGTATCGCAGCCGGGGATTGACCCCCCTCGCGCGCGCCATCCAGTTGAGGACCATCGACCTGCGGCCGCCGCGACGATACTACCTGCTGCAGGACAGCAACGGCGAGCGCGTTGCCGGCAACCTGCCGGCCATGCCCCCCATCGAGGGCGAACTCGTGCTGCCGGTGTCGCATTTTCTGGAACGCAACGTCAGGACCGACAACCCCGCGGATGCCTACCCGGTCGTGGCGCACGGGCAGCGTCTCGACGACGGCGAGTTCCTGCTCGTGGGCGAAAGCCGTTTCCGGGCGATCAAGGCACGGGAAGCGATCCTGACGGCCTTTGGCTGGGGCATTGCGATTACCGTTCTGCTCTCGGGAATAGGCGGTGCCGCGCTGCGCTCGGGCTTTCTCCGCCGCATCGAGGAGATCAACCGCACGACCCGCTCCATCATGGAGGGCGACCTGTCGCAGCGCATGTCGACGCGGGGCAGCGGCGACGAAATGGACCGGCTGGCGGTGAACCTGAACGCCATGCTCGGCCGCATCCAGGCTCTGATGGAAAGCCTGAAGCGCGTTTCCGACGACATTGCCCACGACCTGCGCACGCCGCTGAGCCGCCTGCGCCACCGGCTTGAGGAAGCGCGTGGCAAGGCGGGACCGGACGGGCAGCCCGTCATCGAGCAATCCATCTCGGAGCTCGACGCGATACTGGAGACTTTCTCCGCGCTGCTGCGCATAGCGCAGATCGAGTCGGGCGCCCGGCTCGCCGCGTTCTCGGGCGTCGATCTCGCCCGAATCGTTTCCGCCGTGTCCGACGCGTACGCGCCAGTCGTGGAGGACCGCGGCCAGAAACTGGTTATCGACCTCGACCCCATCCCGTCGATACACGGCGACCGCGCCCTGCTGATGCAGATGGTCGCCAATCTGATCGAGAATCCGATCCGGCATTGTCCGGCCGGCGTCGTCATTACCATCCGGCTGCGGCAGGAGGCCGGCGCGCCCGTTCTGCGCGTCGCCGATACCGGTCCCGGCATTCCCGTGCCGGAACGCGACAGGGTATTCCGCCGCTTCTATCGACTGGAAACCAGCCGAACCACGCCCGGCAACGGTCTCGGGCTCGCGCTCGTGAAGGCCGTTGCCGATCTTCACGGCGCATCCGTCGATCTGTCGGACAACGAGCCCGGTCTTCTTGTCACCGTTCGCTTCCGCGAAAACTTTTCAGGCGCGGGAGAATTTGCCAAGCGTGGTTAGCGGCATCCGGAGAAACGTCGCCGCCCGGCGACAGCCGCCGGCACGACCGTAAGTCCCGCGTAAGAAATCGGGGGTCGCTTGGGCCGGTAACTTACCACGGTACTACGCGTACATTACATGTTCGTAAGAATGCCGGCGAGCGAATTTCTTCTCCTATTCTTCGCGCGTCCAACGGATTAACGGTCGGGACGCCGATGAATAACTTTTCAGGAAAAGGAGACTCTCATGGATCGTAAAACGCTGCTGGCGCTGGCCCTGGCCAGCGTGATCGCTGCCCCCCTGTCTGCCGTCCACGCGCAGGAAGCCCCGAAGCCGGACGGCGAAAAGCCCGAATTGCAGCAGGAAGCGCCCAAGCCGGAAACCGAGAAGCCGGAACTGGTGGCCGACGAGGACAAGAAGGAAACGACCAAGCCGGAACTGGTCGCCGATGGCGACGAGAAGGGGCCGAAGAAGCCCGAACTGTCGGTCTAGCCTGTAACGGTCCGGAAGCTTGAACGGGCGCGTGGGACGCCAAGTCCCGCGCGCCCGTTTTGCGTCCGGCTCAGGCGATGGTGACGCGGGCGAACTTGCGCTTGCCCACCTGCAGAACGGACTTCGTTCCCCTGGCGAGCTTGCACGCCTTGTCGCTCACCTTCTCGCCATCGATCTTCACGCCGCCCTGCTCGATCATGCGCAGGGCTTCGGAAGTGCTGGCGGTCAGGCCCGCCTGCTTCAACGCCTGGGACAAGGCAAGCGTCTCACCGTTCGCGGCGATGCTCACTTCGGGCATATCGGCGGGAACTTCGTCGCGTTTGAAGCGAGACTCGAAATCGCCGACCGCGGCTTCAGCAGCGTCCGCGCCGTGGAAGCGGGCGACGATCTCCTTCGCGAACGCGACCTTGACGTCGCGCGGGTTGCGCCCTTCCTTCACTTCACGCTTGCGTGCCTGCAGGGCTTCGATCGACTCGAACGAGAGCAGCTCGAGGTAGCGCCACATCAGGTCGTCCGAGATCGACATCAGCTTGCCGAAAATCTCGGCGGGCGGCTCGTTGATGCCGACGTAGTTGCCGAGCGATTTCGACATCTTGTTGACGCCGTCGGTCCCTTCGAGCAACGGCATGGTGAGGATGCACTGCGGCGCCTGACCATGCTCCTTCTGCACTTCGCGGCCCATCAACAGGTTGAACTTCTGGTCGGTGCCACCCAGCTCGAGGTCGCTCTTCAGCGCCACCGAATCGTAGCCCTGCACCAGGGGATAGAGAAATTCGTGGATCGCGATCGGCTGCTTGCCCTTGTAGCGCTTGGCGAAATCGTCGCGCTCGAGCATGCGCGCCACCGTGTGTTGCGCCGCGAGGCGCACCAGGTCCGCGGCGTTCATCTGCCCCATCCATGCCGAGTTGAACACCACCTCGGTCCGGCCGCGGTCGAGGATCTTGAATACCTGCTCGGTATAGGTCGCCGCGTTGCGCGCGACCTCCTCGCGCGCGAGCGGCGGTCGCGTCGCGTTCTTGCCCGAAGGATCGCCGATCATGCCGGTGAAATCGCCGATCAGGAACAGGATGTGATGGCCGAGGTCCTGCAGCTGCTTCAGCTTGTTGAGCAGCACGGTGTGACCGAGATGCAGGTCCGGCGCGGTGGGATCGAAGCCGGCCTTGACGCGCAGCGGACGCCCGGATTTCAGTTTCTCCCGCAGCTCGGACTCGATCAGGATTTCGTCCGCGCCGCGGCGGATTATTTCGAGTTGTTGATCTGCTGGCTTCATGATTTAGGAATTCGTCGAAACGGGTTTCGACGAATTCCTTATTTCACGATGTGAAAAAATGGGTTTGATGGATCAGGTGATTCTGTTAAGCTTGCCGATCCCGAAAAAGTTCAGGGAAATCATGCAGCAAGAAGAGAACGGCTTGATTCTAGCGCAAAAGCCTGTGGGACTCATTGCCCACTCTCGTATCTGGCGCCTGGCCGCGGCACTGGTGCTGCCCTTCCTGGGCGTGGTGGCTGCTTTCGGCATCGCGCCCGACACCGTCACCGAGCCAGTGGCCACGCGGGAAGTGGTGCAGGAAATCGCGCTGCCTGCGGTGCTGCCCGCCCCCAGGAATGAAGAAGGCTACTGGCGTGAAGAACGCATCCAGCGAGGCGACTCGCTGGCGACGCTGCTGTCCCGCCTCGGCGCCGAAGATCCCGAGGCAGTCGAGTTCCTGCGCAACGCGCGATCGGCGCGGACGCTCCATCAGTTGATACCCGGCAGGACCGTGCGGGCGCTCGCGACGGCCGAAGGCAAGCTGCTGGCCCTGCGCTACCAGACCGGGGGCAAGGTCTTAAACGTGCAGCGCCGGGACGGCGGCCTGCAGTGGACCGAGGAAACGGCTGAATTCGAGCGGCGCGTGCTGATGAAATCCGGCGAAATCCGCAGCTCGCTGTTCGCGGCGACCGACGCCGCCGGACTGTCCGATGCGGTTGCAATACAGATCGCCGACATTTTCTCCACCGATATCGACTTTCACCGTGACCTGCGCCGCGGCGACCGCTTCACGGTGGTCTACGAAATGCTCTACGACCAGGGCGATCCGGTGCGCTCGGGCCGCCTGCTCGCCGCCGAGTTCGTCAACCAGGGGCGCTCCTTCCAGGCGGTCTGGTTCGATTACGCCGAGGGCCAGGGTGGCTACTACACGCCGGAAGGCAAGAATATCCGTAAGGCGTTCCTGCGCTCGCCGCTCGAGTTCTCGCGCATCACTTCCGGTTTCACCAACGCTCGTTTCCACCCGATCCTGCAGCAATGGCGCGCGCACAAGGGCATCGATTACGGCGCGCCGACAGGTACCCGCGTGAAAGCCACCGGCGACGGCGTGGTGGAGTTCGCGGGCCGCCACCAGGGCGGCTACGGTAATCTCGTCGTGCTTCGGCACCAGTCCAAGTACACCACCTGGTACGGCCATCTCTCCGGCTTCGCCAAGGGCGTGCACAAAGGCGCGCGCGTCGCGCAAGGCGACGTGATCGGCTACGTCGGCGCAACCGGGCTCGCCACCGGGCCACACCTGCATTACGAATTCCGCATCAACGACGTGCACCAGAATCCGCTGCGCGTCGTGCTGCCCTCCGCGCCGCCCATCGACGCCGGCCAGAAAGCGGCGTTCGATGCGGCAACGGCGCCCCTGGCGCAGCGCCTGCAGCTTCTGCGCGGCACCAATCTCGCGCGTCTCGACTGAATCCGGCCTGCCGCCGGTATGCCGGACTACTACGTCGGGGTGATGTCGGGCACCAGCCTCGACGGCGTCGATGCCGTTCTTTCCGTTGCGCGCGGCAATCGGCTGGCCTTCCACAGCAGCATTCATCTGCCCTATCCCGCTGCGCTGCGGACCCGCCTGCTTGCCCTGCACGAGGCCGGGCCGGACGAAATGCGCCGGGGCGCGCGGCTCGGCAACGAGCTCTCGGCACTCTATGGCGCGGCGATACGCAGGCTTCTTGTCCGCGCCCGGGTCAACGCCCGTTCCGTCGCCGCCATCGGGTGCCACGGCCAGACCGTGCGCCACCAGCCGCGCGCGGGCTATACCGTGCAGCTCGTCAACGGCGCAAAGCTGGCGGAACTCACCGGCATCACGGTGGTATGCGACTTTCGCAGCCGCGACATCGCGGCCGGCGGGGAAGGCGCACCGCTCGTGCCCGCGTTTCATCAGGCGATGTTTCACAACAGCCGCCGCAGCCGGGCCGTCGTCAACGTCGGCGGCATTGCCAACCTCACGCAGCTGCCTTCGCGCGGCGTCGTGACCGGTTTCGATTGCGGGCCCGGCAACTGCCTGCTCGATGCGTGGATCCGGTGCAAGCGGCGCAAGCCCTATGACGCGGGGGGCGCGTGGGCCGCGAGCGGGCGCGTGCTGCCGCGACTGTTGAACAAGCTCCTCGCCCACCCTTATCTTCGTCGACGGCCGCCGAAGAGCACCGGGCGCGGTGAATTCGACCTGCGCTGGTTGAGACGAACGCTGACGGGAACCGAGCTTCCTGCGGACGTGCAGGCGACGTTGCTGGAATTCACCGCGGCAACCATCGCCGGTGCGGTGCGCGCTCACGGCGCCGGCGCGCGCGAGGTTTTCGTCTGCGGCGGCGGCGCGCGCAACCGGGCGCTGCTGGAGAGGCTGGCCGCCCTGCTGCCCGGCAGGCGCATCGCCACCACCGCCGCGCTGGGCATCGACCCGGGTCACGTCGAAGCGCTCGCCTTCGCCTGGCTCGCGCGCCAGGCGCTGAAACGCAAGCCCGGCAACCTGCCGGCCGTCACCGGCGCGCGCGGCCCGCGCGTGCTGGGGGCCATTTATTCTCGCTGAGCGGGGAAGCACAAAT